>JAHFBD010000126.1 GCA_023250175.1 Candidatus Melainabacteria bacterium | reverse complement strand
TAGTAGGTATTTTATGTTCCTGAGCAGTTTTAGGTGGTTCACAATATCGTAAAGTAGCATAGATAGTATTGTTAAATAAAATAATAATTGGGTTGAGTTTTAACTTTGCTATTGAAATTAGTTCCATTCCAGTCATTTGAAAGGCTCCATCGCCTACCATTACTAACGGGCGTCTTGCAGGATCAGCCATTTGTGCTCCGATAGCACCAGGAATAGCAAAGCCCATACTAAGGTAATATGCCGGTGATAAAAATGTAGAAGCTCCTCGCATTTGTAATTCCTGACCAGCAAATAAACAGTCTCCTACATCACAAACTATACGGTAATCCTTATCTATAAAATTATTAGTAAGAGTTAAAAGTTCTTTAACAGTAATTTGATCAGAGTCTTTTCCTGTTTCGTATTTTGGGATTTCAATTCGAGGGTGAGTTAAATTATGTCTTTTCACATCCCCCCTCTTAAGTAAACCTTTCATAAAAGTATTTAGTCCAATCTGAGGATAGAAATGTTTTTTAACTTGTAGTCCATCGATATTAGCTACCGTAGCATCGTCAGGTGAAAACTTAGCAGTAAACATACCAAGATTTATATCACTTAGAATTACACCAAGCATTAAACGAAAGTCAGAATTATGAATAAACTCAGCAACGGCAGGATTACTGAGTTGACCAAAATAAACTCCCATAGCAAGAGGATGCTCTTCAGGAAAAATTGATTTGCCAAGTAGAGTGGAAGCTACTGGTATATTGACTCTTTCAGCAAAAGTAATAAGTTCCTTTTGTAACCCAAGTCTTGCAAGTTCTGCATCAGCAATAATCACTGGGTTTTTAGCGTTGTTTAACCTCTCAATTATTTCATTTAATGCTTCATCTAATGCTTGCAGATCTTCTACTTTCTTAGGTGCTTGAAAAGGCTCTTCTTGAATTTCTATTTCTCCCATATCACGTGGTATTTCAATGTAAACTGGTTTTTTAAATGTAACGGCCATATCTAAAGCTCGATCAATTTCTCTTCCTGCTGTTAATGGATTATCTACAATAATACTTACAGCAGTGATTTCACTCATTACTCTTTGATGGGTTTCATAGGTTCTAATCTTGTGGTGAAGATGTGAGTACTTCCTTCTTTCCTGTACACCAGGACCACCACTAATGATTACAAGTGGAGAGCATTCTGCATAAGCTTGTCCCACAGCGTTTACAAGATTCAATGAACCAACCCCATAGCTTACAAGAGCAGCACCTAATCCTCGAATTCTGGAATATGCATCTGCCGCATATCCTACACAAGGCTCATGTGTCATTGGAATATGTTTAAGAGGACTTTTTTCTAAGTAATGAAAGTGTACATGTACTGATTCTCCAGCAATCCCAAAGACATGATCAACCCCATATGATTTAAGCCGATGATATAAAAAATCTAGTAACTTTGCCATTTTCTTTTTTCTTTAGGCCCCTGCTTCTTCATATCTTTCTGTTCTGTGCCACTTCCCTTTTGTTCTGCTAAATAGGACTTTTCTGACTGTTAAAAGAACAATAAGTGGCCAAACACTTAGAAAATAAATGTTTGTTTCAAGAGCACGTTTAATACTGGTTCGCCATGAGAAGCCTCGATAAATTCTTATTCCAAAAGTAAGATTCATAAATGTTATAAGCCATATTGCAAAAGAAATTAACATTAAGCTAGTCATATGAGTTTCCTGGTCTCGTATATAACGAACAATTTCAGAGATGATATCTAAGAAAATCCAGATTGGAACTGCAAACTGGCTTAGAAATACAAAAGCATCAAACTGTTGTGAAACAGAAGTAGCTTTTGATGGACCAAACATTTTAAAAATACTTGATAAATATCTTCTCAAACTCCCTTCAGTCCAACGTAATCGTTGTAAAAGGAGAGCACGAAAATTAATAGGAGCTTGTTCTAAAACAATAGCCTCTGGGCAAAATTTGATTTGGTAGCCATTAATTGTAAGTCTTGTGGATAGTTCAAGATCTTCTGTCAATGATTCCTCATCAAACCATCCAACATTTTTGAGGACATCTCTTTTAATGAGAAAGCCATTTCCTCTAAGCTCTACATTTCCTCCGATAGCATCTCTACCACATTGAAAATAATTGTCTAGGCAGTATTCGTTTTCTTGTAATTTTGTTAAATAATTTACAGTTGGATTTAAAACTCTTTTTTGTGATTGAACGGCGGCCGTTGATTGTTCATATAAATATGGAATAGTCTTCAGGAGAAAATCAGGCTCTATTTTTGCATCAGCATCAAATACAGCAATTAGTTCTCCGCTTGAGTATCTTAATGCATAATTTAAAGCACTTGCTTTTCCACGACCATTATTATCAAGCTTATGAATTGCTTTTATTTTATTTGGAAAGAGAGTTTCATACTTGTCTAGTATTTCTTTTGTCTTATCGATTGAGTGGTCATTAATTAAATAAATTGAATAATTCGGGTAGTTTAGTTTAAGCAGGTTTTCTATTGTAGGCTCAATAACCTTTTCTTCATTATGAGCGGAAATAAAAATATCTACTTGTGGGGTTTTGTTAACTTGTAAAGTTGTTCTTGGTTTTCTTTTTTGAGCTAGCGCTATGAGCAGAGTATGAATTAACATGGATACTACAAAAACTAATATTGCATATAATGCAAAAGGCTTTGGTAGGTAATCCAGGGCCTTTTCTGGTAGCAACTCTTCAAATATTTTAATTGAAGCCCAGACCCCGATAATTAAACTTGTTAAAAATATTCTGTCGTATAACATTATTTATGAACCTTACTTACAAATTTTACTAAATCATCCCCTGCAAGAATTGTAATATCTGCATCTGGAGGACCTAGATTTCCAGTTATTATCTCACCAAAATTGCCAATATCGTACTTAACCTGTAAAGCAGTCTCTGAATTTGCTTTTTGCGCATATATTTTTGTCTTACTTAGGTGAGATTCATAATCTTGAATTAAACAAACTGTATAGCCATATTGCTGTAAGATTTTTGATATTTTGGAGGCTAAAAAGCGATCTTTGTGTGAAGCATTAAAAACTGAAATTCTAATTTGATGTGGACTAATTCGATTAAATCGAAAAAAAGATCTTTTATCATAGAAAAGTTTATTTATAACAGTACTGATTTCTTTGTAATTTGGAATCCAGTAACTAATATTTTTTCGAGAACCAAATTCTCCAGGAAGAATAACAATATTTTGATTCTTGGATGGTACATTTCTAACAAAGTTTGCAATTTTAATTATGTCTCTGGGTGTCAAGTCAGTTAAAATTGTTTTTTTATAGATTGAGAGGAGTTGAGGTAATTTAGTAAAAATTACAGGGTCAAGTATTTTTTTTGACAATGACCTAATGAATGCTTGCTGTCTTTGAATCCTTCCAATATCACCCAGATTGTCATGTCTAAAGCGTAAAAATCCTATTGCTTGCTCACCGTTTAGTGTTTGTTTGCCAGGAAATAAATCTATGTAAAGTCTTCCGGCTCGGTCATTATAATGCATTCGCTGAGGTACATCTATAACTATTCCACCAATTTCATCAATAATTTTATTTAGTCCGTGAAGATTGATAATTACAAAATGATCAATCTTAATTCTTAGGAATTTTTCAATATATTTCTTTGTGTAATATGGACCACCAACGGGATTTAAATAGTTTATTTTTTCATATCCGTGACCCGGTATTTTTATTTTTGTATCTCTTGGAATATTTAATATGTTTAGAATGTTTTTTGATGGATTACAACTCAAGATTAGTATTGTATCTGAGCGTCCTTTCCAAAGAGCTTCCTGATTTACCTCTTTCAAATTAGGAAATACTTCGTCTAATCCTAAGACTAGAATATTTTGTTTTGTGTTTAAAGAAACTATCCTGAGTTCATTAGGTAATAATGTTGGCTTATAAATATTTAAGGCAACAATTGTTAACAAGAAACCAATTAAAAAAAATATAAAGTTAAATAGGAAAGAAGAATTAGATTCTTTCTTGTTTTTGTGTAAAATTTTAGGATATCGCGTAAAAGTCATGGAATGACTATTATACAGAGCTAAATGGTAATATTGGAACCAAGTAATTTAGCATAACATCTTTAGTAGAATGAAATACAATGTAGCATTTTCTAGTTCTGGGGTTCGAATTGCAGCGCATGTTGGTGTATTGGCTTATCTCCAGGATGAAAAAATAAATATTGCACATTATTCGGGTACATCTGGTGGGGCTCTTGTGGCTGCTTGGGGAGCAAATAATTTACCAGCTCGAGAACTTATGACTTTAACTCTTCAGTTTGGCTATCCCAAATTTCTTATAAAACCATCTTGGGAACTAGGTAGTTTATGGGATCACAGTGTTTTTGGAAATACGGTTAGTTCATACTGTAAACCAAAAAACAATCTTTGGATTGCAACTTTTAATGTCTTGAAAATGCAGAAAAAAATATGGAATGGCGAGCATTATAATTTAGCGAAAGTATTAACTGCAACTACATGCATTCCTGGTTTGTTTAAACCAGTGATGTATTCTAACGGGTTGCATATCGATGGTATCTTTGCAAGTTTTTGTCCTGATGATATATGGGAAGAAGGTATAACATTATCGGTGAAGCTTACCTCTAATTTATCTATAAAAAACTACAATGTAAAATCCAGATATCCTTTAAATAAATTTGTACAAAGAATTGAACAAGCAACAATTGATTTCTTAGAGAATAAGCAAGCCCAGTATTCTGGAGATAAAAATATTATTTATATAAATCCTGATGTAAACTCAATTTCTCAAATTGATTTATTTTCTGTAACAGCCGCAGATCACATAGAATTATTTAAGAGTGGTTATAAAGCAGCAAAGAAGACTTTTAGTGAGCGGCTTGTAACTGTATAAAATTATCTTCCTACTTCTTGTAATTCTTCACTTGTCCAAACAGGTAATTGCTTTTCAAGAGGTTTGTCCTCTCTATAACCAAGAGCATATTCTGCCTGCATTAGAGTATGGATTTCCCGTGTACCTTCATAAATAAGTGCCCCTCGAGAATTCCTGAAATGTCTTTCAATATCAAATTCATTTGAATAACCATATGCTCCAAGTATTTGTAGGGCATCGTTTGCAGACTCAAATGCATTATTGCAGTTAATCCACTTGGCAAGAGAAACTTCTCTTGTATTTCTTATCCCTTTATTTTTTAGCCAACCAACCTGATAAGTAAGTAATCTTCCTATATCCCTTGCAGCCACCATTTTTGCAATCATTTGTTGAACGAGTTGATGTTTGCCAATTTCTTTTCCAAAAGTTTCTCGTTCATGTGAATATTTAACACTTGCTTCTAAGCAGGCTTCTACTATTCCGACTGCTCCTGAAGCTACGGTGTAACGTCCATTATCAATTGAACTTAGTGCAACTTTGAGTCCATCCCCCTCTTTTCCTAAGAGATTTTCTTTAGGTATTTTTGCATCTTGAAAAGCAATACTGCCAGTATTTCCTGCTCTTACCCCAAGCTTTCCATGGATTGAACTACTTGAAACCCCAGGGAAATCCTTTTCAACTATAAATGCAGATATCCCTTTAGTACCTTTTGATTTGTCAGTATATGCAAAAACTAAAAATGTATCTGCTACTGTGGCTAATGAAATCCAGGTTTTTTCTCCATTTAGGATATAGTGATCACCTTTAAGTACTGCAGTGGTTTGTATTCCTGATACATCAGAGCCAGCATTTGGTTCGGTAAGTCCAAATGCACCAAGCTTTTCACCCTTTGCAAGTGGTACTAAATACTTCTTTTTTTGTTCTTCTGTTCCCCATGTAAGAAGTGTCATTGAGTTAAGCCCTAAGTGAACAGATAACACTACACGTGCTGATGAATCTATCTTTTCAAACTCAAGACAAGCAAGTCCCATAGAGATATAGTCCATTCCTTGTCCACCATATTTCTTTGGAATGCAAATTCCTAAGAAACCATTTTCACCCATTTTCTTTAATACTTTATAATCTGGCTCTGCTTTTTCATCTCGCTCTCTAAGCCCAGGATAAATTTCTCTTTTTGCAAAATCCTTACTTGAGCTTGCAACTAAAAGATGTTCATTTGTCAATTCAAAATCCATAAATTTAACCTTTCTAAAAATCTAAACCAAAAAACAATAATTTAATTGTACATTAATTAAAGCTTCTTGCATCCAATTATTTCTCTATTTAAAGTATATGTTTCTCCACCCCCGATAACATCGATCATTATTGATGGTGGCATGTTAACTGGGGATAAGTTAAAGTTTATTTTATTTATTCCCACAAATTTCCAACATCCAGGAATAAACTTATTTTCATAAAAAATGCATTTTGGTTCATAAACAGTAGGTGTTTCATCCTGGCATATAGCTTGAAACCCATCAGGGCAGGTTACTGCCCCTTCTTTTGTACAAAGAGGGCATAGTGAAATGGCTTCTGGACTTGCTATAGATTGACTTGTACAGAGTATTTGTATAAGTAAAATAAAAATAAATATTGTAATGCTCTTCATTATTCCTTATTTCTTAACTTTAACTACTTCTTTTTGCAGTTAATTGTATCAAGATTATAACTGAAGAATGTATTGTCAGCATTGTCAGCAAGGCAGGCAGGCAGCTGCATCGTACCAACAAATACACAAGATGGTTTATATTGTTTTGGGCAAGTAGGTAAAAGTCCTTTAGGGCATTCAAGTTCCCCAACTACAGTACATGAAGGTGGATATTTTTGTATTTTCTTTTCGTTTTTTCCTTTTAAAAAACATTGTCCTGGTGCAATCAATATTGAGTTGATTATAAAAGCTAACAGAATAATTAATATTTTTTTCATGGCTAGTTCCTTAAATAAGCTAACATGTTTATTAAAGCATATTTTCAGGAAGAGA
>JAHFBD010000125.1 GCA_023250175.1 Candidatus Melainabacteria bacterium | reverse complement strand
TAGATTCATTATCCAGTTCATCTTCTGGTACTATAGGACCAGTTTGTACAGAGGGTATAGCTCCTCAATGTCCGCAAGGTCAGAGTTATATTTGCTCTGAGGGAGAGGCACCTGTTTGTTTGTTTGGTTTACCATTCTGTAAGTTCTCAAGTGATTTAACAACCAAAGTTAGAACAGCTAATATCTTTATAAAAAACCATTTAGCAAGAGATGGTTCACAATATACCCCGGCAAGTTGTCAAACGGGAGTACCATTCTGTAATCATGACCAACCAACCTGCACATTAGGATATCAACTTATCTGTAGCTCAAGTGGTATACCAACGTGTACTGAGGTTTCAGGTTTTGCACTCTGTAAATATAAGAGTGGTGGGTTTTCTTTTGCAACCTGTGAATTGCCACAAAGTTCACCAGAGGAAGAGCCAGAAATTACTATTGAAAAGCCAAGAATTAATATTGATGTAGTTTCCACACCAAAATTACCTGAGGTTATTCAGCAACCACTAGTAATAGATGAATTTGTTGGAAAAGTTGGGATAGCGTATGTTGGTTCAGTTCCTTCGTTTGAAATAATGCTACCAACCAATTTTATTGATACAGAAATCATTTCTCTTGATCTTAAAGACAGCACAGGAATAATCTTTAACAAACTTCCTTTTAGTCTTATGAAGATTCCAAGTGATTTGGATAAATTTATTCTGACCGTGGCTATTCCAGAGGCTGTATCTAGTGGAAATGCAATGTTTAGTCTAAATCTAAACAATGGAAATACTCTAACTGGAATTATTCAAGTTATAAATTTTGATAATAATCTGATTCAAAATCCACCACTTATTACAAGAATTTTTACAAGTAGAGCAGGACATACAGTTACTTTAAATATCAGAGGTGGTTCATTATTAGCCAGAACGCTACGTAATAGAATAAGAGGTATTAACCAGCTTAACCAGCTTAAAAATACTGAATTTACAATCTACCCAAGTGGTTTAGCAAATGATGTTACAAGTAAGCTAAGAAAAAATGGAACCATTGAAATCAAATTCAGGCTTAGTAGTAGGAATGATACACGTGCAGTTCTTATAATTGCAACTCCAAGAGGTATTGATTCTCGCCCATTCTTTATACCTTAAAAGTACTAGTTTGAAGCTTGAAGCCTTGTTAAGATTAGTGAATACAAAAAACTAAATCTTGGTGTACGCCGGTTTTTACAGGCTAAGAAGCTTATTTTTTTCTAGCCCATACTAATCGACTGCCATAATTATTTTTATCAAAAGAAAGAATATCAAAACCAGATAAAAGTTCTCGTAATTCTTGATCAGAATAATTTCTTAGCATCATACCTTGTCGCATTAAATCTGTATAAATATGGGTAGAATCAGGAAGCTCAAAATAATCTCCCTTACCAGTACCTACAGCATCAAAACAACCAAAGAAAAATCCTTTATCAGCCAGAATATTGTGAAGTTTATCAAATAAAATCTTTGCTTGATCTAGTCTAAAATGCTCAAGTATAGAGTTGCAGACTATAGCATCAAATGAACCTTTCTCAAACGGTAAATTTAAAAGATCACCAGCTATAAAATTCACATTAGCATTATCTTCTTGTGCCCATGTCTTTGCAAGTTCAATTGCAGGGCTTGAAAGATCTATTCCTGTAACATTAAATCCATACTTGGAAATAAAAATAGATAACCATCCTGAACCACAACCTAAATCTAATACTTTTTTAACTTGATATTTTTTTAGTTTTCGTGTTAGTTCATGAATGTATGGTAATTTTGGTAATTCTTTATGAGGCTTTGTAACTCTTTTCCAGGCTTCATCCCAGAATTTTAAGTTGCCCTCGTACATTTTATCGATATCTTGTTGAGTAATAGACATTATTTTGTTAACTCTTTATTTGTCAGTTATAATTTAACACATGGTTATAGGGACAAATCATTAGTGTAAAGAAAGAATAAAACAATGTCAAACCTTAAAAATCAAAGTAAAACAGTTACAGCAGGTCCTGAAAGAGCACCTCATAGAGCTTTTTTACGTGCAATGGGATTAACTGACAAAGAAATTAATCAACCATTTATTGGGGTTGCTAGTACTTGGAATGAAGCCACACCATGTAATTTAACTTTAAAAGATCAGGCAGAAGCTATAAAAAAATCAATTATTTTAAATGGTGCTACCCCAAGAGAGTTTGTAACTATTTCTGTTAGTGATGGTATTGCAATGGGGCATGAAGGAATGAAAGCATCACTTATTAGCAGAGAAATAATTGCAGACTCAGTAGAACTAATGATGCGAGCCCATTGTTATGATGCCTGGGTTGGGATTGCAGGATGTGACAAAAGTCTTCCAGGCATGATGATGGCAATGGCACGATTAAATTTACCTGCAATTTTTTTATATGGTGGTACTATAATGCCAGGAAAATATAAAGGCAGAGATTTAACCATTGTTGATGTCTATGAAGCCGTAGGTGAGCATAATGTAGGAAAAATTACGGATAAAGAACTATATGAGATTGAGTGTAATGCATGTCCTGGAGCAGGTTCATGTGGAGGACAGTTTACTGCAAATACTATGGCATGTGTTGCAGAAGCAATTGGAATAGCACTTCCTTACAGTAGTTCATATCCTGCTGAAGACAAAGAGCGAACAAAAGTTCATCAACTGATCGGTGAAAAAATAAAATTTCTCTTAAAAGAAGACATTAAACCAAAAGATATTATGACTAAAAAAGCATTTGAAAATGCTGCACGAATTGTTGCTGCTACAGGTGGCTCTACAAATGCAGTGCTGCATCTTCCTGCTATGGCTTATGAAGCAGATATTCATTTTACTTTGGATGATTTGGATAGAATATTTCAAGAGACACCATATTTTGTAGATTTAAAACCGGGAGGAAAATACGTAGCGTATGATGTTCATATGGCTGGGGGAATACCCATAATTTTAAAACAGTTGCTTGATGTGGGACTTTTACATGGGGACTGTCTTACTGTTTCCGGGAAGACTCACAAAGAAAACCTGAAAGATGTAAAACTTACACTAAACCAGGATGTAATATTATCAATTAATAAATCACTTAGTAAAACGGGTGGAGTAAAAATTTTAAAAGGAAATCTTGCTCCAGATGGAGCTGTTATAAAAGTAGCAGGCTTAAAAAAACTTTTTCATAAAGGACCAGCAAAAATTTTTAATAGTGAGCAAGATTGTTTTGAAGCAATAATAAATAAAAAGATTAAAGCTGGTGATGTTTTAGTCATTCGTTATGAAGGACCAAAGGGTGGTCCTGGTATGAGAGAAATGCTTTCTGTTACTGCAGCACTTTATGGACAAGGGCTTGGTACAGAATGTGCTCTTATTACTGATGGAAGGTTTAGTGGTGGTACAAGAGGACTTATGGTCGGGCATATTGCGCCAGAAGCATATGTTGGAGGTCCTATTGCTCTAATTCAAGATGGTGATATTGTTGAAATTGATGCTGAAAAAGGAAATATTTTAGTTGAATTAAGCAATCAGGAACTGAAACAAAGAAAAAGTAAATGGGAAGCACCTGTACCAAACTATAAAACAGGGGTTTTAGCTAAATATGCAAAACTCGTTGGCAGTGCTAAAGATGGAGCTATTACAAACTATCCTTTGGTAGAAAATGAAGAAATTCTTAATGTTATTCACTAGGCTTTTAATAAAAAAATAATCTCTTGTGAACTTTCCTTTAATTGTTTATTATTGATAACCAATACTATCTCATTATATTTAAGGTAAATATTTTAATGATTTTAAACATAACTACAAGATCTGTAAATATTTTATTTACTCCATTATTTTGGGTATTGGATGAAACAAGGAAAAAAGATGAGGAATCAACAGTTGAAAATATTAAAAAGTGTTATGAAAAAAAACATCTTCAAGGACAGACCCCTGGTACTTTAGAAAAAAGGTTATTGATTGAACTAATTGGTGGTTTAGCTATAATAGGTGGACTTGCTAGTTGGTTTTATGGGCGTTTAAAGGAAAGTAAACTATTAAAATATATTGGTGGTGTTTTGGGACTTGGAGGTGTGGGAGCCCTTGTAACGGGCGTGGTTAAATACTTTGGATTAAATATTGATGGTGTTAAAGAACAAAAAAATGTAGTTAATGTTAAACCCACGTCTCATAATAATACTAAGTCAGATATAAGCAAGGCAGAACCTTCACAATGTAGAAGTTTAGTTGTACTTGATGGAATAAATCCATTTTCTGATGTTATAGAAAACAAAACTGATTTATCTGCCTCACCAAGTTATAAAGAGCAAGTGTATCGTTTACTGTCTGGGTTTTCCAATTTATTCAACAGAAAACTTTCTGATTATGATTATCTTTTAAATGATCCACGATTTCAGGTTTTAACACTTGCATTGGGAGGAAGGTGGGTATTTATTGGGGTAGAAGCCTTTAAGGTCTATCATTCATATGTAAATGGTAATTTAGATTTTGAAACTGAAGAAGGTGTAAAATTTGCAACTTTAGATGTGGACGAAAAAGCTAAAGAGTATTGCAAAGTATTAGAAATAGGATTAGATGCAACTGAAGCAGAGATAAAAAAAGCATATAGGAAACAAGCGATGAAGTACCATCCTGATAGGAATCCAGGTAGTGAGGATGAGCAAAAGAAAGTTGCTATTATGTTTTGTAAAGTAACTGATGCATATCAGTATTTGATTGATAGATGTAAAATTAAAAGCAATAAAGCTTAACAAATTTAAAGTACGTTATAATTAAACTTGTTTTTGAACACTGAATATTACATACCAAGTGAAGATTTTTTGTAAGCGAAAAATTGAAAATAAGTCCAAACGTGCTTGTGATTGGAAGCCTAGGATTATCTAAGGTATTATAAAATGGCAGTTGTCGCCAAGTGGCCTAAGGCCCCGGGTTGTGGTCCCGGTATTCGCGGGTTCGAATCCCGTCAGCTGCCCAGGCATCTAAATTCTAAGAATCTATGATATTCTAACTTTTAATGCAAAGAAAATATTTATTTGAAGTTAAAACGCCAATCGGATTAAGTATAAGAACTACACAAAGTTATTGGAATTTAATTCAAATTAAACACCCTGAAACAATTGGTAAAGTGTTACTTATAAAACAAGTGCTTAAAATGCCAGATTTAATTACAAGAAGCAAGATTGATAAAAAAGTCTTGCTCTTTTACAAGAAAATTAATGGGTATTGGCTTTGTATAGTCACAAAGAACAATGTTTTAGATGGCTTTATAATTACTGCGTATATTACTGATAAAATAAAAGAAGGTGAAAAGATATGGGAAAACTGAAAATAATTCATGATAAAAAAGGTGAAACATTAACTATTTACTTTGATAAACCAAGCAAAAACCAAGTTTGTGAAGAAGCGGGTGATGGAGTTGTTTTAATTAAGGATAAAAAAAGTAAAAAAGTAATAGGATTTGAAAAGTTATATTTTAAGGCAAAATCAGCAAAAGCTATTTCAGTAAAATCTGCTTAAGCCGCTTCCCTATAATCAAGGATGAAAATTACTCCCTTATAATTTCTAATCCTGATTCGAACATCCTCTATGACGCTGTCCCAAATTTATCTTGACAGTGAATGATGTAGTATATTACACTAATTGATGTAATAACTTACATCAACCAATGATTAGCCTAAAATCAAAATTAACTCAAAAAGTTCTAGCATTTTTATTCCTTGAAGAAGAAGAATTTTATGCCAGTGCTTTAGCGAAAAGATTAGAGCTTGATAGAGGTAATTTAATAAGAAAACTACATGAGCTGGAAATCCTTGGTTTGCTAAAGAGTGAAGTGAGGGGACACGAAAAATATTATAAATTGGACCCAAAGTTTCCTTTAATAAAAGAATACAAAGCGATAGCACAAAAAACTTTTGGAATTGAACAGCAACTTAAAAGTATCTTGCAGGAGTTAAATGGGGTTGAGAAAGCATTTTTGTTTGGCTCTTATGCAAGAAATAAAATGGATAAATATAGTGATATAGATTTATTTGTAATTGGAAAACACAGTACTCTTGAGTTACAGAAGCAAATCGCAAAATTACAAAAAGAATACAATAGAGAAATTAATGTTATTGGTATGGACAATGGTGAATTCAATCGTAAACAAAAAAAAGATCCATTTTTAAAGAAGATTTTAAAGTCACCCACAATTGAGCTAATATAATGAACTTTGATGAAAAGTACTTTCAGAAGTTTAATTTCTCAAAAGAAGATGTAGAACAATATTTTGAAAATGCTATTCGTGATTTGGACATTGCTAAAAAAGACAATATACCAGAAGTGAAATTTACATATGCTTATCAAGCATTAATTAAAGCTGGTATAACTTTGATAGCAAAAATAGGAAAAGTAAAAGTTAGAAGTGTGCCAGGGCATCATATTAAAATTCTTGAGAAAATGAGTGAAGTCCTAAAAGATGAAGCAATACTAACATTAGGGAATGCAATGAGAATAAAAAGGAATTTAGATTTTTATAGTGGTGGTGAAATAGTTAGTGAAAAAGAAGCTCTAGAGTATCTGGGATTTGTTGAAAATGTATTAAATAAAGTTGAAAAGCTAATTTTATGATCAAGTTACTTCCCGATAATCAGGAATAAATAGATGCCTCTTATGTTCTTTAATTCTAGTTTGAATATATCCTAAGTCTATAATCACTTTTTTTCACAGTTGCTTAACTAAACTCTTATACTTTTCAAGTTCAACCTTGTACTTCTCTAATTCTTTATAAACTTTATGTCTTTCAATTGCATAACGAATAACTCTAATTAAAAGAGGAGTATTAATCTCCCCTTTTACTAAATAGTCTTGTGCTCCTTGACTAACAGCTTTTAGAGCAAGATTTTCATCCTTCCGCCCA
>JAHFBD010000124.1 GCA_023250175.1 Candidatus Melainabacteria bacterium | reverse complement strand
CATTTTGGCTTATACAGATGAACCACTTGTAAGTGTTGACTTCTTAGGAGACTCAAACTCCAGTTTTGTAGATGGTCAAATGACTATGGTTACAGGAGATAAAATGGTAAAAGTCATTTCCTGGTATGACAATGAGTGGGGATACAGTAATAGGCTCATAGAATTAGCCCAATATGTTGGAGCTAAAATGCCAGCTGTTTGTGCTGTTTAAACCCGATTTTATAATAATTTAACTTTTCTAGCCTTGATTTGCGATACATATCCACGGTTTAATATGTGTTTATGATTAGTAAAATTAGCCAAGTAAATAGTTTGCAAGACTTAGCAAAGTTTATTGTCGAAAGATATGAGCTAGAAGCCCTTACAAACTATAGTCAGGCACAAGTTCATAGAAAGTATGGGGAGTTAACAAGTTGTGATTTTGATCCATTAATAGCTTCCACGGAATCCACTCTAACCTCATCAGATATAAAATTTGCTGGGTTTACCATATTAGTAGATGAAGAAGCCAAGAAAAATAACATTCAATCGGATGAGCCATTCTCAAAGAAAGTAGTTGTTCCGGCATTTGTAGCTATTGGTTCTGAGAAGGCAATTAACGATCACTTGAAAAAAAACAATTTATCTTATTCTCCATTTGAAGTATTTGCAATATTAAATCAAGAAAAGGTCTTTGATAAAATGGATGACCGCATTGAACTTCAATATGCTGAAGATTATTTATCACTGACTTGTTCTACTTTAGATAAAGCACCCTCTCTTACTTCATATATTAATGAAAGCTCTAATGAAATAAGAGGAATTATTCAAAACCTGGCTGTTATAAGGCTTGTACCTACTAATCTCCCACTTTGTCCTAAATTAAAAGAAAAAGATGTAAAAACATTGAGAACACTTTTAGGAACTGATTCTGATGAGGTCAATATTTTAAGTAAGTATATTGAAAATAGAGATGCTCTTTTATTAAGAGTTGGAAACCCTATAACTAATGAAAATAAAAGCTTAATCTTAGAAGATCTCATTGAACTTAAAGAGTGGGCAGACTTGGTGGGTATCAAAATGATAGTTAATCCTGGTGGAGAACAAATCACCGGGGCATCATCACTAGATGATGTAATTAGATTAATTAAAAAAGATAAAGTGAACCGAATCAATGTTCATTCATTTCCCTATAGTGATGTTGTTAGAATAACTACTTTTACTCACTAGCTCATCCTCTCAAACACTCCAAAATATTCATCACCTTCTAGCTTGTTTTTATGCAAACATTCTTCTATGTGAAGCTTTTCTATTTCAGTAAAGCCTTCTTGCAATAGCGTTCTTATCTCATCTGGGGTACTTCCATATGGCGGACCACTAAGCTCTTTGGGTCGCATAAAAAAAAGCCCTATTAATAATCCTTTTGGTTTTAAAAGATACTTAATAAGGTTTACATACTCACCTCTTCTTTTAGGCTCTATGGCACACAGGCTTGTATGTTCTATAACTAGATCAAAAAAAGTGGACCATTTCTTTTCATTCACTAATTCAAAAAAATCCACTTGATGAAAATAAGTATTTGATTCACTGTTTATTTCATTTTTTTTCTTATTACAAAATCTTATTGCATTATAAGAAAAATCAAATCCATATACAATTGATGATTTTTTATGATTTGCAATATAAAATGCATCATGCCCCCTACCACATCCTAAGACTGCTACATTAATATGTTTCTTTTCTTGATTTTGTTCTTTTGTAAAGTATTTAATAAATGCAGGAGCAACTTCTCCTATATCCCAAGGCGTATAATTAGTAAGATATTTTTCTTCCCAAAAATCCTTATAACTTACTTTTGAATAATTTGACATCTCAAATAAGTAGGATACAATATTAGTCCCGTGGAACCTAATATATATATATTCGTCAACACTATATATAGTAGATAGCCAGTATTTCATGTTATGTGAAATTATGTAAAGTTAAAAGGTCAATAGGCCAATAATGCAAATAAAAGGCAAAAGTCACTTTTAATGTAAGAATTGAAGCAGCACTACTATGAAATAAAAATCTAGAGCCTTGCAAAAGCAATATAGAAGCCTTGTTCAAGGGGTTTGTAAATAAAAAGAACAAACGTAAAAGAAAGATCACAAAACCATGACAAATTTATTTTTTAGGTTACCATATATCTTTACCACCTTTAATAAGGATTTTGCTATGACGGTTATCTGAAAAAATTTCTTATTTAGACAACACTAAATATGGAGGCAAGTTTTTTAAGGGATTTAGGGAGAAAAAGTAAAAATAAAGTACTAAAGGATAAAAATAATAAATTGCGGGGGGCATAAAAATGGTAACAACCATGACATCACATCAGTTAGAACAAGCTCAAAAAATAGATGCTTTGACAAGAGAAAAAGCAAAGGAAATTTTAGCGCTTGATTTTGGCTCAAATTTTCCTGAGAACGTACATGATGTAGTTAGAAAGCTATACAGCAAAAGAAACGATAGGGGCGAAGCCATTGAAACCCTAACCCAGACCTGGAAACGAGTTGCAATCTCTGTAGCAATGGCAAGGTTAAAGTATGTATTAAAACCTCATGAAGTAATTCAACTTAGCCTTGAACGAGCTCTAGATAATGATGCGGTATTAAAAGCTGCTGCCAGATATTATCAAGCTATGGGTGAAAGAAAAATGTTTGCAAATACCCCTGCAAATATAAATGCCAATCCAGAAGTATCACTGCATGTTTTACAGTATGAAGCTCATGGTGAAATATTAAACTGGACTACCCATAAAATCTGGATGTCAGAACAAGATTTAAGACAAAAATTTGAAAAGCTACCAAAAGCTGAAAAGGAAAAAGTTAAAAAATGGTTGTCTGATATAAAAAACACTACCTCAAGCAATAACTATGGGCAACAACAAAAACTATTTTATCCAAATGTAATTGAAGGCAATAAACATGAGCTAGCAATGGGGTATTATGCTGCCAGAATTAAAAGACGTGGTGGACTTGCTGCTTGTGGTGTTACGAATGCTGGGGATAGTCTGGAGGATATTGAAAAAGCAGCATCTGAAATTATGGATGCTACCAAGGGCTCAATGGGCATGGGAATTAATACCAGTTCATTAAGACCATGGCAGACACCAAATAGTGATGGCAGTACAGCTTCTGGTCCAGATAGATTTGTAGAAAAGTTGTTTTGTCCAGCAGGACAATCTATTGCTCAGGGAGGACGTCGTGGAGGAGCTTTTATAGAATTACGTGATAGTGATCATCCTGATGTAACTTTATTTATTCATAAGAAACAACTTCCAAAAGAACCAAGCCTTCCTGAAGTATATGACAGAATTGATGCAGTTACTCCTAAGATTGATGCGAATGAATACTCTGACCCTAAAGAATATGAACATGCTCTTAATCAAAGAGAGCTTGGCATTATGCAAACAGCTCTGGAACAGTTTAGTAAAGCATCGTTTGATTATTATTCTAAACAACAATATTTAAAGAACTACAATGTTTCTGTTAGAGCAGTACGTGGCTTTATGCAACATGTAGAAAACAAAGAATGGTACCCTACATTTTTTGGAAATGCTGCTTGGAAAGGAAACTTGTTTGATTTCACAAAACCTGTTATGGACCCTCACGGAAATCAAAAGGTAAACCCTTTAAACAAAGAACCTTTATTTGAGCTTTATTCAGTTAGCTTAGATGAGTTTTCTGACGCTGAAGAAGCTGCAGTAAAGCAAGGTCTTTTGGTTCTTAAATCTGAAGATGGAAAATTATTACAAGTAAAAAAAGATGGGGCATTTTGTTTTTATGCACCAGACATCTTTAAAAGAATTTGCATTGGAATGGTAAATGGTGGTGAGCCAGGTATTCAGTTTGCTGATCGTGTAGAAGCAGCCAATGCAAATAGTCATGTTTATGAACTCCACACATGTAATCCCTGTGGTGAACAAAATCTCCCGGCACAAATAGGAAAAGATGGACTTGAGTACAGAGGTATTTGCAATTTAACCACAATACACTCTGCACATAAAGACTATTGGGATGAAAGAGGGAACTTTGTATGGGAGAAGATGGAGGAGGTTGCCGAGCTTTCTACTGAGTTTATGGATGACGTTACAACTGTAAGTCATTTCCCAATTCTTGCACAAAACTCAACGGCAAGAAGAGAAAGACGAAACGGTGGTGGATTTGCTGGTGTAGCAGAATTCATTACTAGACAAGGGTTAGAGTTTGGTTCAGATGAAGCAAATAAACTTGTCAAAAAATTATATGACCATATGGCACAAGCATGTATTAGAGCAAGCCAAAAACTAGCAGAAGAAAGAGGAGTATATGAAATTTGGCCTGGTAGTAGCTATGCACAAAAAGGATTAAGAGTAAGAAACTGCTGCATGATAAATCAACAACCTACTGGCACAATGGCTCAATTATGTGGCACTTCATGGGGTCCCGAACCATTCAACGGAATTGTTTTTTCAAGAAAAGTCAGAGATGCTTGGGTTAACTTCACTGCTCCTGCCTTTGAGGAAGTAATGAAAAAACATGGTGCATGGCCTAAGACAGAACAAGAAGTTCAAGAACTCTGTGACAAGATTAGAAAAAATGGAAAGAAAGTCACTGGTTTACAAGAAATACCAGAACCCGTTCAAAGGTTATTTAAGATCAATACAGAGATTGATCCGCATGACTATATTAAACACCTGGCAGCTATACAGGAAGGAGTTGGAGGATATCCGGAATGCTTTAATGCTCTTTCTAATACCTGTATGATAAAAGGAGATTTGCCATGGGAATATGCATGGGAATCTACAGTAATTGGATATAAGTTAGGAGTCAAGTCTATAACTTTTTATCCAGATGGAACAAGACTGAGTCAGCCTGTTGAGCAACAAGAAAAGAAAGTACAGGAAGTACAAAAACTTATTAAGTTCTTACCAGGCAATAGTGAAACAAAGTTAGTTTCTTCAAGCACTACATCACAAGAACTAAAAACTAATACCAGTAAACTCCAACAGGATAAAAAGACAAGATTAAGACCAAAGCGTCTCTATGGTTTTAATGAAGAAGTCTTAACTCCTGAAGGTCCCGTACATGTACATATTTACTTTGATGAGAATGGACCTCGTCAAGTATTTGCACACCTTATGAGAGGTGGTGGTGTTGCTTCAGGTATGATTGAAGCCATTTGTCGTATGGCTACAAAAGCCTTGAAATGGGGCTGTCCGCCAGAAGATGTTGCAAATGGATTATTAAACATTCAAGGGGGACAAAAAATTATAGGTATAGAAGCTAGCTCTATACCAGATGCTATTGGGAAGGTATTAAAAGACGCTTGTAAAGGGCAGTATCAAATGTCTTTGTTTAATGAGGCAGTTAATGGAAATGGGAATTGTACTAAAGACATTGAGTATAAGGAAGAAGAAAAGGATAATAAACAAGAAATCCCAGTACAAACTACACTGCAAGAAAAGCATGAGATAAGATTTGATGAAAAAATAAATCTTCTTGATGATGCCGTAAGACAAAGAATGGAGTGGATAGCTCAAGGGCATGAAACACAGTGCCCCTGCTGTCATTCTGAATTCAATTCAGAATCATTTGGAAATCCTGCATGTAAAAGTGGTCCTGTTTGCTTAGGATGTGGCTGGAGTCACTGCGGATAAATATCCTACCTTGGATATACTTTAAAACTTAATGCTCCTTCAATAACATTAATATATGACTCTTCATGTTCATATGGATAAACCTCATATAGCTCATGAAAATCACTGGCTTGGCTCTGTTTAGTTGTATTTTTGCTTGTCAACCTTCCCTGAGCAAGCTTATATAACTCACATGTAACAGGTGCTTTATAGCGAGCAGAGTCGTGAATTAATAACTCATTATAAACACTATTAAAACCTGCTACAGCAACTGCATGCCCTTTACTCCTTGTATAAAGTTCTTTCTTTTCATTGTGATTATATTGCCCAAGCCAAAGAATTGTATTATATGGATTCATTGTTTTTCTCATAATCCAATTAGGAGTTGGTACTGAACCACATTTATATTTGCCGGTATATGATTTTCCCACCCATTTAATTGAAATATTGTAACCACGATTGATGACATAGTTTTCTAGTCCATGAATCATATCAGAAGCTCCCGTTCCATCTTTATAAGTATCCATATATCTAGCTAATGTATCAATTAATTTAGTTTGCACATGTGTAAGGGTTAAATCTCCTTGTGGTGAAATGAGGCGACAGCAATTATGCTTAGCTAAATAATAAATAATATTAGCTGCTGCTGTGGGACCACAGGAACTATTTTGAACTGAGCGTGGAAGTGTACTTAGCCATCCAGATAATGAAAGGTGTGGCATTTTACTTTTATATATTGAGTATGGAAGTTTTCCTACTTTCATAAATTGACACAATTATACAATATTGACATAACAATAATACTTATTAAAAACAGTCTTGATTTATAATCATATCGTTTAAATAGCTATTGCATTATAAGGAGAACACAATGCCACTTTCAACAAATCTTATATTAAGTCAGTCCCAAACACCGGCTTCTCCTACTCCTCAACAATTAGCAATAATTAAATTAAACAATCAGTTGCGAACAAATCGAAAATCGACTTTTCAATTTTCTAAAAGTGCTTCAAATAATGAAGTGACTTCATTAACCCTTAACACACTTACAGTTACAGGTACCGTTATTCCAAATTCTGACGGCACTTATTCTTATAAGTTTAAGACCAAGGAAACAAATGATGCTATAAAACAAGATTTTGAAAAAAATCTAAAGGATGTTTATATTGCACTAAAACATAAAACACAAGGGGTAATTTCAAGAGGACAATTTGTCATTTTAACTGATGCTTATGGGGTGCACTGTACACTTGATTTAAAAGATGAGGGAGAATATGAAATCTTAATAGGTAGTCGTGCAAAGCCATAGAAATTATGTTGCAGCTAA
>JAHFBD010000123.1 GCA_023250175.1 Candidatus Melainabacteria bacterium | reverse complement strand
TTGCTTTAAAACAAGCTTATCTAAAATTGTTTTTGTTTTAAAAAAAGTCGTGATCGCTTCATGAGTTAAATCATCAGAAGTAGGACCCAATCCACCCGTCGTAATTATTAAATCTGAACGCTTTAATGCCTGTTCTAAAACTTGATGTATCCTTTCAGGATTATCTCCAACAGTAGTTTGAAAATAAGACTTGATCCCAAGCTCATGTAATTCACTCGCTAAAAAAGAAGCATTTGTATTTGTAATTTGACCTAATAAAAGCTCTGTTCCAATTGAAATTATTTCTGCTTTCATAATTTTATTTTACAAATTCTATTTCAATTATATTTTGACTTACTGTCTGCGGAAACAACATAGTATGAATTTCACAACAAAACCACAGAAAAACTAAAAACATAAGGTGAAAGATAACAGAAAAACAGAAAGCCCCAGCCCAAACATATCTATTCATAAATCTGCTCCAACACTGTATAAAGTTTCTAGAAATGGCATTATTCATGGTTAATACTATAGTTTATATTAATTTTGTTACGAATTGGTTTGGGTTTTAACCAAAATGTACTTATAATTAATACTGAGTTTAAATTAATTAGCTAAAAAGGTAAAACTTATGGATGTAGCAGTATCAGTATCATTTTCACTTTTAGTAATCTGTGGTGTTTTTCTAACTGTTTATTTAATTGGCACATTGTCACACCACGATGAACACGAAGCATAAAGTTATCTACATTATTTGGTGTCTACAATCCAAACAGTATTCCAATCATCTGGTGGCGGAGTCTCTTTAAATTTCATAGCTCTTTTTAGCATAATCTCAGAAGGCTTATCATGTGAGTTTAAATTTAAACATTCTTTCCAAAATTTAATTGCTTTATCAAAATCTCTTTGTCTATAGTTATCTAAACCGGCTCCATAAAGACCATATAACTCTGGTGTAAAATTTTCAGATTCAATTAATTCATATATATCTACCGGTACATCTTTACCAGGAACAATAACTCTATCAAGCTCCCTAATGTTTAAATCTCTATCTAAAAGCTTTGCTGTGCTAGCTGACAAAATAATGGAAGTACCATATACCTTATTAACAGCTTCCAGTCTGCTAGCCACATTTACTCCATCACCAATTGCACTAAACTGCATTCTTTCTAAGGATCCCACATTACCAGTAATTGCCACATCAGTATTTAGTCCTATTCTTATATTTATAATCTCAGAAGCTCCTACAAGCTCTTTCCATTTTTCATTTAGTAAATTTAACTGCTGTTTCATATCAAGAGCACATCTTGCTGAGGAATTTGCCTGAACACTTAATTCTAAAGCTTTTGGAGCACCCCAAAAAGCCATAATTGCATCCCCAATAAACTTATCAACAAGTCCATTATGCTTGTGAATAACTTTCACCATTTCAGTAAAATAATGATTCAAGATATTAACAATAACCTCCGGCGTATTTCTTTCACACAAAGGAGTAAAGCTTTTTATATCTGTAAATAAAACTGTAATTTCCCTTTTACTACCACCTAAAGCCAGCTCATCCTGCCCCATCTTTTCAATTTCATCAGCTACCTGAGGTGGCACAAGCTGTCTGAAGATCTTAGCTTGTCTGCGCCTTGCTCTATCTACAATAAAATACTGGTCAATAAGATTTACAAAATATATTGGGACTATCATTCCATAAACAGGAAAGGTGGGTGGAATTGAAATTCTTCCAAATGCAAATAATATAAAAGCATTCACAATATAAAGCAAAGCAAATAATAAACAAAGAAAGAAACAAAAAATTAGCTTTGTTCTAAATCTGAAAACTAACAATGTTGTAAATATTGCAACAAAAGAAAAAATAAGAATTAAACTAATCTCATTAACCCTTCTTATAAACAAACTCTCAATTAAATTACCTAAAATAGTTGCCTGAATTTCAACCCCAGAGAAATTTGGTGTTAAAACACTATACGGAGTAGGAAATGAATCTGGGGATCGAACACTCTTAAATGGATCAATCGAGGCTTTAAGCTTAGTTCGTCCAATATAAACCACTTTATCTTTAAAAATATCACCTTTATTCTGATAAATTAATTCAAGGGCTTTCCAGTATGGAATTGTTTTAATAGTTTCAGATTGTCCATAAAAATTAATTAGTATTTCTTGAGGAACTAAAGTCATTCCAAGCTTTATAGAATAATCTGATTGAATTCTTGCTCTTTCCTTCAAATATTTCTGAGCAACTCTGAAAGCTGTTGATGCCGTAACTGCTGGATCTTTATAGAACTCTGGAAATATAAGCTTGCTTTTTCTTATAAAATTATCCGAATCATATGTAACGCTTGCATTACCTAAAAAGCTTACATCATTATTTAATGCCTCCAAATAGGTATCTATTGGTAATATTGCCTGATAGTCAGTCTTAGATAGAGGTTCAGCTTCACATGATAAAAATACATTCATTGCCTCATTAATAGACATAGCAAAAATGCCATCATCCTCTGAACCCGCATCAAATGAGCTTTCTGAAACCGTTTGATCCCCAACCACATCCTGGGTTTGCAAACTTAAAGGTGATATTGTGTCAAAAATAATATCAAAAACAATATATTTAGCACCGGCGCTTTTTAAAGCATCTACAAGAGATCCATGAAATTGGCGAGGCCACGGCCAAGGTACACCAACTTTTTTTATTGAACCAGCATCTATACCTACAATTAATATGTTTTTAGGAGGCTTAGGATCTAATCCAAGGTAATATCTTGTTATAAATAAGAGATCGTATGTTTTGCTTTCAATATCATGTAAATAGTCGCTAACAACTGGCATATGACCAAAGAAACAAGCTAAAGAAATAACTATAATAAGTAGAGAATAGGATAAGGTACGAAGGACAATATTTTGTTGTTGAGATTTAGCCATATTAAAATCTTAAATTCGCTCGTGGTAATTTTATTTTTATTTCCATGGTTAGTTGGTTTTTTTATTTTTTTACTTTGCCCAATTCTTGCATCTTTTTATTTGAGCTTTACTAAGTATGATATCCTCAAAAAACCAGTCTGGGTCGGTCTTGATAATTATATTTATCTCTTTAGTGATCCGATTTTTTGGAAATCTTTAAAAGTAACTTTTAGTTTTGCATTTATTACCCTCCCTTTATCAATAATTTTTGGAATTATCTTTGCTGTTTTACTAAATCAAAAAATTAAAGGGCTCTCCATATATAGAACCTGTTTTTATTTACCCAGTATTATCCCAATTGTTGCTAATTCTATTGTATGGCTTTGGATTTTTCGTGGAGATGAAGGGGGATTATTCAATAATTTTTTAAGTAAAGTTAACATTACCGGACCTTTATGGTTTAGTGATCCTAAGTGGGCAATGTTTCCGCTTATTATTATGAGTCTCTGGTCAATTGGAAATTCGGTTTTAATTTACCTGGCTGGACTTCAAAACATCCCAGGTTCTTTATACGAAGCTGCTGAAATAGATGGGGCTGGTTCATTACATAAGTTTTTTTTAATCACAATTCCAATGCTTACCCCAACTATATTTTTCAATTTGATAATTGGTATAATTTCAGTTTTTCAATACTTTGTACCAGCTTATATAATGACCTCTGGTGGTCCAGAATATGCTACAACTTTTTACTCTCTCTATGCTTACCAAACAGCTTTTGAAGACTTTAAGCTTGGATATGCATCTGCTATGGCTTGGATATTGTTTGGAATTGTAGTGTTTTTTACCTGGCTTGCATTTAAAGGATTAGCTAATAAAATTTTTTATCAGGGAAAGTAAAATACCAAATGAAAAAATGGGCTTACAACATATTGTTTATTTCTGTTCTTGGCTTTTACCTCTCATTACCACTATATGCAAAGGAAGATTTAGAAAATCCTACAATACCAACAACAAGCAAACTTTACTATACAATTCAAAAATATACAGGGTTTAATACCCTTATTGATTTTCTTACAGAATCAATCCTTAAAACCATAATAAAACATAAAACTCATGCCAAAACATTAGATGTTGACTTAAAAATCTATAGTGGCTGGGATCTAATAAGAAAAAAAGCACAATCTCTTCAAATAAAAGGAAATTATCTAAGCATAAACGGTATACCAATTGATTATATTGAGCTTCAAACACAAGGCCCTATTTACTTTAAAAAAGAAATTGTAAATGAGCAAACCGGAAAAAAAAGAAACTTGGTACAAATGCCTGTTAAATTGTTAGCTAGAGTTGAAATTGATTTAACTAGTGTAAGTAAAGCTCTAAATAATCTGCCAAAATGGCAAAAAGTCTTTAAAGAATTAGATCTACCAATCCCCCCCTTTGGCTCAACAAAAGTAGCCTTAAATAACCTCAATATAAATATCAATGAAATGGGTAGTGTTACAGTATCATCATCTATTACAAGCACTAAAAATAGAAACTCTGCTCCATTAAACTTGATTTTTGAAGGTATACTAAAAATTGAAAATGAACGCATTATTATAAGCAACCTACAAAGTGAGGTAAGAGACATATTTACAAAAGACTCTGATATTGGCAAAGCATTTAGCAAGCTTTTAAAAGATTTAATAAATCCAATTTTTAGTTTTCACAAATATGAAAAAAAAGGGCTTAAAATAGAACATATCGATATGTCATTTAAAACAAATAAACTAATTTTAATAATTACCTCAAATTTAATCCCAACTACAAAGAAAAGGAACTGATATGAAGTTTTTAATATCAATTTTGTGTTCAATTGTTTTTATTTTAACTACAGCATGTTCTCGCACAAATAATTTACAAGACACACCGACTGAAAACCAAAATCCTATATTTGGCGAAAACAAGGATTTAAAAGAAATAAAAATTTACTTTACCAGATCTACAAATCCTGAAGAAATATTTTTAGTACCTACAATAAGAAAGCTCTCAAAAGATGACGGGATAATAAGTGGTTCTTTAAAGGAATTATTTCTAGGACCAACAAAGGAAGAAGAAAGAAAAGGAATTATGACTGAAATACCAGTCGGTACCAGGCTGATCAATGTAGAAGAAAGTAGTGATGAGGTTTTAATAGATATCTCAAACCAGTTTTTAATTGGTGGGGGATCTGCCGCAATGCAACTTAGATATTTGCAAATTTATAAAACCTTAAAAAGAGTAGCACCTCACAAAAAACTGTTTCTGCATGTGGATGGTAAAAATATTAAAACAATTGGTGGCGAAGGATTAGAAATAACTCAGCCACTATCAATGATTAATGACTATACTGAAAAACATGAAGAAGCTGAAGAAGATGTTCAGCCATAAAAAGCTAATGAAAAAGATAGTGGAAGTAACAAAAAGTCCATCTGAAACCTTTAACATTGGATTTAATTTAGCCTCAAAAATAAATTCACCAACAATTATTGGCTTAAGTGGTGAGTTAGGTACAGGCAAAACAATTTTTGCTAAGGGAGTTGCAGAAGGACTTGGTATAAAGGAACTAATTACAAGTCCTACATTTTTAGGAATTAATGAATATTATTCTGGACATATACCACTTATACATATGGACTTTTATAAGAAAGTGATAAATAAAGAAAACTTAGATTTCTATACAAAAAAAAATGCAGTAATTTTAATTGAGTGGTTTGAGAACTTTAATAGTGTATTTAATACTAACCTTAAACCCAATATTACTGTACATATAAAATACTTACGGGATCAAAATGACATTATTCATGATAATGAAAGACAAATAATCATTGAAATAGGTTAGCCATAACCAAATAGCAAATGTTATAATTACTAAAATAAATTAGCTAAAATTATGGTTAAAACACAAACAAAAAATTTATATGAAGCACTTATAATCTTAAGGCCTAATCTTAGTGATGATGCTTTAGAAAAAAGTGTTGCCCAAATAGAGTCTGCTATTAAAAATTATGGTGGCACTATAGTCAAAACAGATAAACCAAACAGAAATAAGCTCACTCATACAATTAAAGAATTTAAAGATGGTTTTTATCTCTCTATGTTGTTTAGTTCTCCACCAGAATTGCCAAACACTTTAAAAAGAACACTTGCAATTACAGATGATGTACTCCGTTACATTCTTATAAAAAAAGGTAGTTAGAATATTGTGAGTTTAAGTAGTTTTACATTTTCAGGAACCCTTGTAAAAGATCCAGAAAAGAGATTTACTCCTACCAGTATTCCTGTAACAAACCTAACAGTTGCCATTTGTTATGTCCCTAGAGGTGGGCAAGAAAACTTAGCAAGTCAAATTATTCGCATAAATGCATGGCGTGACCTAGCAGAAGAATGTGAAAGAAAACTAAAGACTGGTGATAAAGTAGTTGTTTCAGGCAGAATACAAATAAATTCCTATACTACTAATGAAGGGAAAAAGAAAAGAGAAATTGAAGTTGATGCCAATTCAGTAATTACAATCAATAACTTGCTTTCTTTACAACCTCCTCCTCAAAAAGAAATAGAAACCAGCGAAAAACCTGCATTTAAAAAATCTGATCGAGTAACTCAATCCGCATCAAATCTCGAAGAAATGGTTGCTAATACAGAAGAAATACCATTCTAGATTTTTAAACATTGAACTTAAATTCTACGACATCACTATCCTGAACAATATAATCTTTTCCTTCTAACTTAGCTAATCCCGCTTCTCTAATTGGTGTTTTAGAACCATATTTAACAAGATCGTTATATTTTATTACCTCTGCTTTTATAAAGCCTTTCTCAAAATCAGTATGAATGACTCCGGCTGCTTGTGGTGCTTTTGTATTTTTTAAAATTGTCCAGGCTCTAACTTCCTTTACACCCGCCGTAAAATAAGTAGTTAATCCTAATAAATCAAATGTAGATTTAATTAACTCATCTACTCCTGTAGAAATCTCTGCAGAAGTAGTTTTTCCTAGAAACATTCTTTTTTCTTCATCACTAAGCGCTATTAATTCTGATTCAAGTTTTGCACATATTGGTACACACTTTGCATTTGTTTTATCTGCATA
>JAHFBD010000004.1 GCA_023250175.1 Candidatus Melainabacteria bacterium | reverse complement strand
AGATTTTAGCTTTTTTCCTAATAAACTCTGAATGCGCATATCTTTAATTCTTGCATTGCTTGTAACAGAATACATTGAAGGTGTACCATTAATAGATCCATTGAGTTCTATCAGTCCCCAAATTTTATATCCCATTAGCGGGATTATGGGTTCTATAATCATAAATATTCCGCAAGGTTCATTAGAAGTAAAATAAATCATTAGATCAGGATTTTCTGAAGTAATGTTTTTAATATTTCCATTAGCTGTTAAAGATAGCATTGTTGAATTTAGAGATAAGTCATTAATATACAAATTAAAATCATTAACATCAAAATCAAAATTTCCAGTTGCAATATAGCTTTTATCAAGAGGTTTTTTTATATATGGTTCTAAGTCTAGCTGAAGCATTTCATCTAATATTGAATGAAATCTCAAATTTGCAAGTGGTGGTGAAAAGTCAAAATTTATAATTGTTGGGATTAGTCCTCCTACAGTTATAGTATTTAATGAGTTAGCATTAGCAGCTTTCAATACAGATGGTAAGTCTAAATCTAATTGTAATTGTCCTTGTACATTAAATTTAGGATCTAAGTAATTAGAAATCGTTGCATCTGAGGTAAAAGCATTAGCTCCATTTATACTTCCCATCAATCCAAATACACTGACATTCTTATCTCCAATTACAAGTCTGCCGGAAAGATTATCTAAAACAAATGGAATAGACTTGTGTTTAATCTCAGCATTTTTAAAGTAAATATTTCCAAGTATTGCATTGCTTTGAATAAATATATCTAAAGCAGCTAGTCCCTTCAATGTTTCAATAGCATTGGTTTGAACACTAAATGAGGTATTTTTTAACTGCTCTTTTGTATAAGACCAGATGTTAGTCAGATCAATATCAGTTGTTACAAGTCTGAATTTAGGTATTGGCTTTTTAAACAAATTATCAATATAACCAGCTATTGCAAACTCTGAGTTTTGTATCATACCTGTTAAATCTTCAATGACTAACTCAGTCCCATTAAACTTTAAATCACCTGCTATATCACTAAAAGTATCATCGAGAGCAGGTAGCTTAAATGAGACATTATTAATTGATACTATGCCATTTAATAATGGCTCTATGAAAGTACCATCAATATTTAGATTTAAATTGCTGGCTTCCCCGGATATTGTTTTAGCAATAGGTTTGAACGGGGTTTGTGAAGTAATCAATGAAAGAATATTTGGAATGATTTTTAATTGTTTTGCCTGAACAGACAAATTGATTTTTTCATCTTCTTTTAAGGACAAGTCACCTTGAATTGAAAATGTCTGATTATTTATTAAGCCGCTAAATTTATCAAAAACAACTTTAGCTCCATCCAAGACTAAAACTCCATAAAGATTTTTAACTTCTAGTTGTTCTTCTTGATTTACTGAAATACCAGCATTATGAAATTGTAATTGTCCCTTTATATCTGGTGGAGCATTATTGCTACTTTCTACATTTAAATTTAAATCTAATTTCCCAAATGCCTGAGCCTGGCTTAGTAATGGAGAAGGAAACACTGCTTGTGTTAATAAGTCCTTTAGGATGGATATGCTTAACTCACTACCATTTAAGCTAAAAGATGTTTTATTGTTTTTATTATCAATTAAACCCTTTAAAGATAGATTAGAGTCTTCGATAGGAATATTTAAATAATCTATTTGCAGATTCTGATCATCCAAAGTTAGCATTCCATCTAATCCATGAATAGTATTAAGAAAACCAGATTCGGTTGTAAGGTTAAAATCCTCAAGCAAAATTGTCCCTTTATATTGAGGTGCAATCAATGATCCTCGCAAAGCTAAATCCAACTCGACAAAACCATCATCGTTAATTGGCTCAATTCTAGTTCTTGTAGTTGTAGGTAAAAGAGTTATAGGTAAGTATGGTTTAACTTTTTTAAAATTAAACTTATTAGTTTTTATCTCCAAATCCACTTCAGGAAGGTTTTTACCCCAGTTATAAATATAGCCTTTTAGTTCATACGTAAGCTCATCCATGTGTGATTTGAAAGTTTTTAAATTAATTTTATGAGGTTCAATTACAGTTTTTAATATGAAATCGGTTTTAGGTATTTCTATTAACTGTTTTATCCCTTCTTTGTTAATAAAATCAAGAATAAAATCTTTGGTATTAGTTCTTGAACGTATTGTTATTGACTTATTGTGTTTATCTTTCTTCAGCCTGACCACACCACTGAACTCACCTTTTATCTTATTTATGGTTGGTTCTTTTATTGCCTCAATAAGATATCCATACCAAGTACTTAGGTTAATTTGCTTGGCTACAATATATAAATTAAATACACTTTTATCCCAGTCAAACTTTGGTCTCTCACTATATTTCCCTTTCAGTTTTAACAATGATGAACTGGTAAAAGAGCCAATTCTTGTAGTTAGGTCAATGCGTCGCATTACTGAAAATAGGTTTCTTTTAAAATTTAAATTGAAGTCTTTATATAAAGTTGTTTTTGCTGAAGGATTTAACTCATCAATTAAATACACAATGCCATTATGAATTTCAAGATTATCTACTTTTGGTGGAGGACCAGGAGGAAATATTTTAATCAAGTTCCACTCGCCTGACTTATATCTGATTACATTTACATAAAGATTTGTCGATTCAATAGAAAAGAAATGTGAATATGAGCCTGTTATTATATTTTTCATATGCCATACAAATCTTGTAGGACCACCTTGTAGAACAAGATTGTTGTCTTTGTCATATAAAGAAATTGCAGAGGTTGTTACACCAAGTTTTAATCCATCCCAATCCCAGTTTAATTCTCCAAGTTTGACTATGCAAGTTAGTTGATTTTTTAAATTGTCTTCAATGTTACTTTTTACCTTATTAATATCTCCAAAAAAATAAAAAAAGCAGGCTATTCCAATCAATAAAACTACAATTGACCAGACAGATATTCTAGTTATTATTTTTGCAATGTACATGAAAATTTTAAATTAGCTTTAACAAAATCTCATTGTTTACAAACATTCCTCTATCAGTTAGATGGATCTTATTGTCTAAAAGTTCTAAATAGCCAAGATTTGATAAATCTTTAATTGTTTGTGTTATCTCAAGTGAACTTTTTTTACTAATAGTATTTAATAAATTAATGTCAAAACCTTGATTTAGTCTTGAATTTAACATTATTTTTTCAAAATTATAATCAATTGGATAATCGTGTATAGTTTCTATATTTGGATTTGCAATATATGCTTCAAGCTCTTTTGTATTACTCGTACGTAATCCATTTAAATATCTGTATGCATTTACCCCAAACGCATAAAATGTATTCCCACACCAATAGTTTAAATTATGCTTAGATTCAAACCCATTTTTTGCAAAATTACTAACTTCGTAGTGATTAAAATCCTTATTTTTTAGCTGGGTACAAAGTTCTAAATATAAATCACATGAATTATCATCACTTGGTAATTGTTTAGGATCTTTATAAATATATTCAAATGGTGTATTGGGTTCAATGGTTAATGAGTATGCTGAGATATGAGTAGACTCTAACCTCAAAACAGTATTAATGGTGCTAAGCCAAATTTCTTTTGTCATACCTGGTACAGCATAAATCAAATCAAGATTAAAGTTAGTAAAACCACACTCTTTTATTAATTCAATAGCTTCATAAGTTTCACTTACTGTATGTTTTCTACCTAAGATTTCTAAGATTGTTTCATTAAAACTTTGAGCACCAATACTTATCCTATTTATACCAAGGCTTTTATAGCCACTTAAATATTCTTTTTTTGCAGTACCAGGATTTAATTCTAGTGTTATTTCACAATCATTTGCTATTGTAAAATATTTTTTTAACTCATTCAAGATCCTTTCATAATAATTTGGGTGAAGCAGTGATGGAGTACCACCGCCTATAAATATTGTTTCTATAGATGGTTGATTATCTTTCGAAGAGAGATATGTATTATAGACTTCACATTTAGAACCTATTTCAGAAATCAATGCACTACAATATCGATCAATTAAATTCTCTTTATTTGCCCATGATGCAAAATCACAATAAGGACATTTGGTTTTACAAAAGGGAATATGGATATAAATACTACTTGTTGACATCACTATTTTTTTCTACTAAACAAATATTATGAGTTGTAGCTCCGACATCTAGTTTAGCAAAAACAGTCTTTGATATCAGATCTATTATAGGAATTATATTTGTGGTTTCACTGGTTACTATAAGCCATTTTCCATTCGCTGTAATCTTTAGATCTCCTGGAAATTGGGATTCAATTGGTAGAGATATTGTTTCAATTACCTGAAAGTCTGAAAGATTAACAATACTTATAGTATTTGATTTGCCATTAGCTACATAAAGCGTTTTTCCATCAGGATGTAATGTAATAGCTGTAGGGGTTTCACCAACATTAATTGTATTAATTATTTTTTTAGTTATTAGGTCATAAATAGATACAATATTTGAGTATCTGCTCGTTATATATAATTTTTGATTAGTTTTATCAAGAGCTAATTTTTCTGGACCACCTTCAATTACTACCTCTCCAAACTTTGACAAATCCGTTAAATTTAAAACTATTACTTTATTTTCATTTGGGAGAGTAATTATAACTTGACCAAGTTCTTTTATAATTACAAAGCTTACAGGATTAGCGGGGAGTTTGGTCTTTGACATAGGGGAGATATCATTTGGTTTATAGATTGCAAGCTCATTAGAAAGACTTTGTAGAATATAAATCAGAGAACCATCTTCTGAAAGTTCTATATGCATTGGGCTAGACATAGATTCTAAGTCTATAGTACTTAGGATGGAATTTTTATCTTGTTGTATAGAGTAAAATTTATCCTTTGCAAAATCAATTGCATAAAGTATTTTATTTGTTTTATCAAATGCAATTTCAAGTGGTGCACCATTTGTTTGAATTATTTGTGTCATGGACAAATTTTTAAAATCGGCATAAACAATTTTTCCGGTGTCAGGACTTGTTAAATATAAAGTACCATCGGTATCTTTTAAAGCTAGGGATGGGGAATTAATGGGTGAGAGTTTTTTTACTTGAATTGGTAAAGTACCTATGATGCTTTTAAAAGTATCTTCTATAATCAAATCTTTTGGGACAACAAGATCTCCTGGTAGTTTTCCTTGCAAAATTAGATTCTTATAATTTGGTGAGATTTCTTCTGTCTTAAGAAACGACAGAGAATTATCTTTTTGTTTTATTAACTTTATAAATACCCAATTATTTGAAAACAATAATAACTTAGGGACATCTTTATCATTAGTGTCATCTATTTTGTAAATAATACTAACTTCTTTAACAGTGTTCTTTGTCAAGGGTATTAATGGTAATAAAATTTTATTTTTAATAACAATAGAATTATCTATTTTAAAAACAATACCTGGATATTTCTTCTTTAAAAATGTCTTTAAATTATTAGGCAACTCTTCTGCGAGTGCTTCTTGTGGTAATAGAAACAGAGCTAGGCATAAAAATATTATTTTAATTGTGTGTATTATAAAAATCATAACTCAAACCCAAATGTAAGAATTTGATATGGCTTTATTTCAAAATTTATGCTCTTACTGTTTTTATCTAAAGGATAGTTATTTTGAATATCTTCATTCAGGTTTAATAAATGAGCTCTTTTAATTTGAAATTTAAAATTTAAACTACAACCTTGAATGCTTTTATTGTGTGGATTATACAATCGTAAAATATATAATTTTCTATTACTTTCTGAACATTTGAGAGAGCTTATGACAATTGAAGGATTAGAAGATACCTGTATTTGTTTTAAGAGATTTATATTGGAATTAGATTGAGTAAACATAACTGGGGATTGGTATTTTAATTGCTCCTCCTCAATATTACAGTCTTTCCAATTACCAGAATGAGGATGGATTGCATAATGAAACTCAATTTCTCTATTACATTGGGCTTCAGGGGTTTCAATTAAAGAATGTGATTTAACCGTAGATAATTTTCCTACAGCACGAATTAAAGTAACTGCAAATCCATTACCATTTTCATAAAGCTCATAATCTGCTAGACCACCCCCGAAAAACGCTAAGCCAGAATCATCATTACTGTGGCTAATCCAGTTATGTATGGGTTGAGATGTAGCATAATTAGTCCAGGTAATCGGTGGTCTTGCTCTAAGTATTACTCCAAATGGAGTATCGCATGATACCTGGTTCGTATTAAGGTTTGTAGGAAAATGTAATCGTATTCTTTTATTTTTACATTTATTGATTATTTTTGTTTTAAACTCAATTCTGCCAGAATCTTTATAACAAGTTATTTCAGAATTATATTCAATATCGGGCATATTTTTTAAATCCAAAGAAAATTTTGTTCTGAGTTGATTTTCTTCAAATTTTCTTATATTGCACTTGTAATTTATAGAGCTAATGATTTGTGCACTAGTATTCGGTACAAAATTATACTCATCACCAAGATCATCTTCCATAGTTAAAAAATGAATATTTTGAAAATTAAACTGGGTATTACTAATAGAAAGTGTTCCATCTTGATTCAAAGATAAACTGTAGTAAAGATTTTCAAATGATAAGTTTTGGGATAGCATTGTTTGGTTCTTTTTAGTAATGTTTTCTTTTGTTATTTCATAGCTTTTTATTGAATAGGGCTCAATATCAGCTTTTACAAGTATTTTTATTGTTTGTATTGCCTGTAAAAGTGGTACTTCATCTTTTGAACGGATCATTTTATAAGTATTTTTATTATCAATAATCTCAGACCCTATGACATTATCGTTATACATCAATTTTAAATTTTTAATTTCGCTTATGTTTACTGTAGGTGTTGCAGAAGCATGCTCTGCAATAGGACCTAATGGGAACTCCAAATCAACCTCAACAGTTTCATCTCTATGATAATTAGTCATGTTAATTAATTGGAGGTATTGTGAGGATGTTGAGGTTTGTCTTTTTAAACCTGCTAAGAGATTATCTTTGAGTTTATCTATCACTTGTTCAACCTTTAAAAATCTAATTTCCATTTCTTTATGAACAGCATCAATTGAACATCCACAAATAGAATCATGAGCATGGTTTTGAATTAATAATCTCCAAGCATAGTTTATATAGTCCAAGTCATAGGCAGCTATGTTATTTATAGCTAGAAGTGTTGCTAGTGGCTCAACAATTTTTTCAAGTTTTGTTTGGCAACGATAATTTAGCAGCTTTAAATAAACACGACTTGATAATGTACCAGCTAAAATGTATTTGTTATTGTCATCTCTAAGCTCACCAAAATAAATAGGGTATTGTGTTTTTATGGGGCTACCATCTATAAGACTTACTACTTCTGAAAGGCTATCATGTTTAATTTTCCACTTTTCTTGCCTACCATCTCCATTCATAGATTTTAAAATCTGTGGTAAATTTTTTTGTACTGTTAAATGATCACATCCATTCATCAATAAGATGTTTTTAGAAATTGAAGTGTTTAATTGTGTGTCATAAATCTTATTTAGATATTTATTAAGATTGTCTTTATCTTCCGGTAATCTTTGAGCATTGTTATACCAATGTGTTAAAGATATTGCTAAAACATTAGTTCCGTTTAACCCAAACCAAAGATGTTCTTCTTTGCTATCTTGAATCCCTCTTCCTACAATAACAGAACTAATATCAAACCCTTTTAAAATCTGAGGTAATTGAGCAATTTGTCCAAACTGATCAGGGCAATATCCAATTTTCATTACATTTCCAAAATCCTTACTATCTTTAATTCCAAAAAGTAAATTTCTTATTGTGGCTTCACCGCTTGTTAAGAACTGATCTGAAAGAACATGCCATGGACCGATTTGCAGATTGCCGGATTTAATAAACTTTATGATTTGTTCCTTCTTATAAGGTCTGATTTCTAGATAATCTTGTAAAATTATCGTTTGACCGTCTAAATGAAATATAAAATCATCGTTTTGTTCTAGAATATTTAAGAGATCATCAATTAATTCAACAAGTTCAACTCTAAAAGTTTCAAATGGCAAATACCACTCTCTATCCCAATGAGTGTGAGAAATAATATGAAAGGTAACAGGATTAATTTGCTCATTAATGTTAGCCATAATAAGTTTAAGAAAATAGCATGGGTTACCTTTATAGTGTACTTCATAACAACCATTATTGGATGGGTAAATCTGGCAATAGCTTATATTTTTGATAAGAAGTATTATCCGTTGAGAAGCTATTTCATAATATTTGAAAATAATGAAATCGTAAATCTGAAAAAAATCACAAGCAGTATCTTACATTTTTCTGGATACGGAGCACACATAGTATCTTCAATACCATATAAATTAATTAATGAGCTATTTTACATAATATTAGCCATTATATTAATAGCATTATTTTTTGCCGGGTACAAACTGGTTCAATCAAATGAAATTAGCCAGCCAGAAATAATAAAATGGACTATTATATTTTCTTTTTTAATGGCTACTGCTATTCCATCGCATTCCTCTGATTTATATGGATATATAGCAAGAGGTGCTCAGCAATCTCTCTATCATCAGAACCCATACCTTAGTACTGTAGATGAGATTCATGGACATAAATTAAACTCTTTATTTTTTAATTTTATGTGGGCTGAGACCCCGACTACATATGGACCTGTGTTTATTTACTTAACTAAAGCAATTGTATATTTAAGCAACAATAACTTTTTCTACTCTTTTATTAATTTTAAGCTGTTCAACCTTACAATTTTTCTTTTTTTGATTTGGCTTTTAACGTTATTAAAAGATACAAAAAACATTTATCTTATTGGTTGGAATCCACTTATTTTAATTCAGGGATTGTGGAATTGTCATAATGACTTGTTTTCTGGAATATTGATTTTTATTAGTCTTTATTTGTTCGCTAAGGATAGAGGCAATTGTTTTACAGGAATGTTCTTTCTAGCAGTTGCTGCAGGGGTGAAATTTGTTTCTTTATTGCTGATTCCAATTATATTTTTTCATTACTTATTCAAGGAAAAAATCAAATGGTCTGTTTTACTAAACTTGTTATTAGGATTACTTGCAGGAGTGATATTTATTTTAATTTTTTCACTTGATTATATAGTCCCTGTAAAACAATTATTAGATGGTAGTTTTAATAAAATTGTGTCTAATGTTGGATTAGTCCATAAGTCTCTTATTGCATTAATATTTACAATGATTAAATATTGTTGTGGATTTTTAAAATTAAATTGTGATCTAGGATTTATTCAAAATCTTGTAAAGTACTTTATTTACTTTAGTTTTGCATTATTTTATTTTTTTGTTTTACTTAAGAAGCAAGCTGATATTATTTTCAATTCTATTCTTGTTTTATTTATATTTTTTGCCTTTACAATTGCAAAGTTCCACTCTTGGTATTTGTTAAACCTTATAGTTTTACTTCCATTCCTAAAGGATTTATCGCTAAAACGAATTTTGATTGCATTATCAATGAGCCATGTTTTTGCAATTACTTTTTTAGATCAAGCTAAGATCTTAAATTTTATAGTACTTACTTTAATTCCTACATTGTTAGTTGTAATAAAAGGTAAGCGTAATATAGAATAATGTTATCTGTTGTCGCCTAGCTATAATGTATAAGAGCATAAATAAGCTTTTTGTGTGATTTATTCACCAAAAAGCGCCATGTAAGAAAGAGCGAGTTGAGCATTAGTGCGAAACGAGCGGTAGGTAGAAATGTTATCTCTTTACAACAGCACTGTAATATAGCTTTGCAACAGTCTCAATTACTTTTTCTCTATCCCACGGATGATTATTTAGAAACCATTCAATTGCAATAGCTTCTATAAGACCAGCTAATGCAATTGCTGTAATATCTGGATCAAGCTGTCTAGTATTTCCCAAGTGTGCTCCCTTAAGCAAATGCTCTTTAATTTTATTTACTAATCGTGCTCTTACTTTATCGTGTTGGTTTTTAAAATCTGGATCTGTTGCTGATAGTTCATGACAAATTTTTAAAACATCAACATAAGCTTTAAAGCTGTCAAAGAAAGCACTTATTGTTACTTTAATGGGAGCAAGTGCTCCTAAGCCGATTTTATAAGCTATGCCATCTTGCTGGCCAAGCTGGTATAGCTTGTCATCTATCTCTGCAAGAATTGTATGTAATGCTTGTCTTTTATCTGCAAAGTAAAGATAAAACGTTCCATATCCCACACCTGCACGAGTAGAAATTTCTTCTGCTGTAGCTTTTGCAAATCCCTTTTCTGCAAAGACTGCTCTTGCTGCTTCAAGTATTCTCTGGCGTGTTCTTTGAGCCTTAGCTGATTTAGGTATTGGGGGTAATTTAATGTCTTGCATAATGTTTTACCTACCGCCGTTTTTTTCGCTATGCTCCCAAAACTGGCTTTCCAGAGTGCTTCCAGTCTACTATTTATAACACCTTACAGATTTTATCGAATAAATCGAATAAAATCTTACCTTGTAAGTCGTTTACTTAGAAATATTACGCTAGCCAGGCAGCAACGGTTAAAATATTACCCTTTTTAACTATCCAAGATAGGTATTTATAAACAATGGAAAAAGGAACAAACGTTATAATCTTATTCTTATGGGTACTTTAACACGATTGTTATCATATGGGAAAAAATACTGGTTCCAGTTTGGAATTGCTTTTTCTTCAATGATATTAGCTGGGTTTATCTCATTATTTCCACCATGGGTTGTAAAGATTGCAGTAGATGGTTTAAACATGCCAAACGACCATGGCAGGATATTTTTATTACCGAAACAATTAAAAGCCTGGATTGGATCCCCAAGCATGAGCATCCATGTTGATGAGCTTTTAAAGCTTATTCCAATACTTATAGTTAGTGCATATTTCCTGGATGGATTACTAAGGTTTATACACCAGTTTTTTATTAAGTACATTGGTATTTCTACCGTAAGAGATATTAGAAATGATTTACACGAGCATCTTCAAAAGCTTTCACTATCACAAATCACAAAAGAAACAAGTGGTAGCTATGTTTCAAGAGTCACTAATGATTTAGTAGCTGTTCAGTCATGGGTTGCAGAAACAATAACTACTATATTTAATGATTCATCCAAAGCAATCTTTTTATTTACCTGGTTATTTTCTGTGAACTGGTCTCTTACATTAACAGCAGGAGTTGTTATTCCATTGTTTGTAATCCCTGTTGTAAATTTAGCTAAGAGATTAAGAAAACTAAGTCGCAAAGGACAAGAAAATATTGGGCATTTATCAGGCTATATACAAGAAAGTCTACAAAATTTAAAACTAGTTCAAGCGTATAATCTGGAACCTATACGGGATAAGCAATTTCAGTCTAAGAACTCAAAACTTTTTTCTACTTTAAAAAAGACAATAATGATTGAAGCAATGATTTCACCCATTACAGGTTTAGTTGGTGCCTGTGGAGTGGCTTTTGTATTTTGGTGTGGGATGAAAAGTGTAGCTTCTACACAAATTACCCTTGGGGATTTCTCTTCTTATTTTTTATCTACGGTTCTTTTATATGAACCGATTAAAAGAATTAGTAGAGTATGGTCTACACTACAACAGGCATTAGGAGCAAGTGAAAGAGTTTTTGAAATCTTGGATTTAAAATCATCATTGCATATAGAAGTTGATTACAAAGGAATTGATAACAAGCAATCTCTACAAAAAGGACATATTCTTTTTAAGAATATCTATTTCTCTTATCCTAATAGCAGAGATATTTTAAAAAACATAAATCTTGAAATTAATCCGAATGAAAAAGTTGCTTTGGTAGGACCATCCGGTGTAGGTAAAACTACTCTTGTAAGCCTTATTCCAAGGTTTTATGATCCGACTGAAGGCAGTATTGAAATTGGTGGTATTGATATTAAAGCAATGGATTTACACAAACTTAGATCTCAAGTATCACTTGTAATTCAGGAGCAAGTTTTGTTTAACTGTTCTGTTAAAGAAAATATTTTATTTGGAAAGTCTAGTGCCAGCGAAAAAGAAATGATAGAAGCAGCAAAGAAAGCACATGTTATAGAGTTTATAGAGAAATTACAGGATGGTTTTGACACTATAGTCGGTGAGCAAGGAATGAAGCTTTCAGGTGGACAAAGACAAAGAATAGCATTAGCAAGAGCATTCTTAAAAGATGCGCCGATACTCATACTAGATGAACCAACAAGTCATCTGGATAATGAGTCAGAAAAGTATATTCAAGAAGCTATTAATGAGCTGGTAAAAAACAGAACAGTTATTATAATTGCTCATCGGCAGTCCACCATTGATAGTGTGGATAAAGTTATTACTCTTGAGGATGGAGAGATTAAAAGTATCTCTTTGCAAGAGCAGGTGGCTTCTATATAAGAATAGAATTAAAAACCCTTAAAGCTTTATTTATTTGTAGTACACCACTGAAGACAACTAGTACGTTGTTGTTGTTGTTGTGCCGTTGGAAAATTACTGTAACAACAGGCATTGCATGTAGCCCGATCTGTTGTTTGAGAACAATCTTGCATTGGTGATGGTGTAGGAGTAATTGGAAGATTAGTACACGCACGGGCTACCACACAGTAGGCAGGATTAGGCCAAGGCTCCAAACATCCAGCAGTTCCATCTAATAGACAACATACTCTAGAAGAATCAGTAGCACTAACTATAAGGCTATTATCACACTGTAAATTAGGGCTATAAGCTGGACACACAGCTCTTATAGGATTTGTTAGGCATTGTATTCTACTTATCCCACCACCACTACTACTTGCTTGTGAATATGCACAAAGGGCCCCGCTTAATAAAAACAATAAAATTAACAGTACGAGATTTTTCATAATTGTAATCTTTCCTTCCTTATTGAAATATTTATAAACCTAATTAATTTATCCCTATCGGTGGTGATGGGTAAACCCTAAATGAAACAAATATTAAATAAAATTTTTTCTATGCGGGGATAGCCCTTATTAATTTAAGGGCAAATACTTTATTTATGTTTTGTGGGATTTACGTTTCTATATAAATGCTATTGATCTAAGACTCGTTCGCTGCTTCCTGCAGCGGTTTATATTTATGGAAATCACCTATCATATAAATTACACCACCGATAAAACTAGTAATTAATAAAACAATTAACCATCCTATGCTAAATGCTAAACCCTGTTCACTGCTTACGTTTACTGCTTTTAAAAAATAAATATAAGCTCCCTCTCTTATACCAAGTCCATTTAAACTGGGAATCATAAAGCCAGCAATTGTAGTTAAAGGATAAAAAACAAGATAATAACTCAATGGTATTTCAATATTTAATGATAAAGCAATAAGATAATGACAAAGCATTACACAGAACTGAAGAATAACTGAGAGAATAAGAATTTTAAATGTTAATTTAAAATCATTCCAATAAACTAAAATAGGTTCAATAACCCTTTTATAAAGCCAGTTTGATTCACCAAAAAGAAGCTTATTTATTTGTGGTAAAAATGGTACTAGAAAGATAGTTACAATGGTTCCGGCATGGCAAAATAAAATTATTTGATCTGGCATTTGCCAGGTAGATTTACTAATAAGCCCAAGATTTTGAAGTATAAATGCTAGTGAGGAAGCCCAAAACAATACAATCATTCCTGTATAACGCTCATAAACAATACAAGCAGCTGCTCTAGATAAAGATATATCAGATCCTTTTTTTAAGTAATATCCTCTAAGTGCATCACCACCGAAGGTCGTAGGTAAAAAGTTATTAAAAAAAGCACCTACAAAATTAAGCTGTAGTAACTGAAAATAATTTCTTCGAAAGCCAATAGCATGAGATGAGAAATAAAATCGTAAACCAGCAACCATTACAGTAATTAAATAACTAACATAAGCTAACGTAAAATAAACTGGATTAACCTTTAAGAGATACTTAAACGCTGTATGCAAATCTACCTTGCTAAACTTAATTAAGCAAATAAAAGCAGCTACACTTATTGAAATTCTTAAGAAGTTCTTTACGAATTGATTATCTTTTTGTTTATTTTCTTTAGTATCGGCTGACATTTAGCATTAGACATGTTTTTGTACAGCAGAACAAAGTGTAGATTTTGGAACAGCGCCCACTACTTGCTCTACTGGTTGCCCGTTTTTAAAAACCATTAAGCTGGGTATACCACTTATTCTGTAAGATTGAGCTGTTTTTGGATTTTCATCGGTATTTAACTTTAAAACCTTTAGTTTTCCAGTATATTCAGTAGCGATTTCCTCTACTACTGGAGCAATTGCTCTGCATGGACCACACCAAGGTGCCCAAAAATCAACTAAAACTGGCAAATTTGACTTGAGAACTTCTGTCTCAAATGTTGCGTCAGTAACATCACCTATATTCCCCATATGCTTTATAACTTCCTTTCATTTTCGTTATGAGTTATTTAATGAATTTATCGAACCTGATAAACTTCTTTGAGTTGTGACTTTTATTATACCAGTGAGCAAATAATGTTTCATTTCTTAAAAGGAATAATTACAGAAAAAATTACTCAGCCATCAGGGCATGAAAGATTAATCTTAGATGTTGGTGGAATTGGATATGAGATACATACTTCTTTGTCTGCATTAGAACTCTTTGGGAGAAAAGGAGAAGCCTCAACAGTCTATACAACATTAATTCATAGAGAAGATCAAATGACACTATTTGGTTTTCCAACCTTACTTGAAAAAGAGTTATTTAATTTGCTTTTTAGTGTTTCTGGAGTCGGACCCAAGACAGCATTAAACCTTTTAAATAACCTTACAGTAAGTGAAATCTCATATTCAATCCTTAATGAAAACACCTCAGCTCTATGTAAGGCTCAGGGAATAGGAACAAAAACTGCAAGCAGAATTGTTTTAGAGTTAAAAGAAAAAATTACAAACTGGCAACATCTACCGATAGCATATTCTAAGGGATTAGAAGGACAAAGAACTAGAGGACCAGAAGCACATCAAAGTAGTGAAATATCAGATGGACAAAAAGAACATGAAGCCAGATTGGTTTTACAGTCGCTTGGATATGCACCTCATGAAATAAATCAGGCATTTTCTAAAGCTAAGCTAGAAGATAATCATAAAGACCCCGAATCACTTATACATTTTTCTTTAAAGTGGCTTAGCATTGTTAACAAATAAGTTAATGCCTCTTACAATTCCACTTACAATTTTTTCTTGAGTTTTCTTTTGTGTAATATATTCAGATTCTTCAGGATGTATTAAAAATCCACACTCAATTAAAACCGCGTAACAAAAACTTGGTTTAGTTAAAGCAAAATCTCTTTTAAAGATCCCATACTTATTTAACTTGGTTTCTCTTGAAATACTTTCTAACAAGTGGTTTGCAAAAGGTTTTGCAAAGCTATGTGTGTAATAAATACCCACTCCTTTATGATGTAATGGGTTTTCATTATCGGGAAGAGCATTATGATGGATTGAAATCAATAGATCACATTGGTTTTTCTTTGCAACTTCTACTCGGGTTTTCAGTGAAACAAACTTGTCTTTATTTCTTGTGAGATAAACTTTGAAATTCTTATTTAATTTTTTGTAAAGCAATTGTGCTATTTGAAGGTTGAAATGTTTTTCTGTAATACCTTTCGAGGAGTGAGTTCCATGTTCTTTGCCACCATGACCAGGATCAATAACAATTCTAAAAGAGTTCGATTTTTTTTGTGGTGTTTTTTTTTCTTGTTCTTGTATGAACTGTGTATTTTTTCTCTTCATTTTTTTTTCGTTAACAATAATTTTTCTGGAGATTGTTTTTTTATTCTTGCCTGTAACTTGAACTAATTGAATGATGTTTTCTTTGTATGGAAGTTTAGTAACCTGTGCAAAGTTACCATTCGGAAAGGTTTTTACACTTTTTTCTGAACCATTACATTTAATAAATAATTTAGAATCTGGTTTTGCCCAACCATAGACAAAGGTTTGTTTACAATCAGTAACCCATTTATGTGTGGGGTAAACCCAGATTAACGTCTTCTCTTTAGTTGTACTCATTGTCATTACTCATCATTTAATATCTCAGATTAATTATATGAGATAATTTAACTACTATGTTAAAAGACCTTGCAAAGTTAATTCTCACCTCAAAAGCAGCCGTAGATATTATAAAAGAAAAAGCTGAATCAAAAGCCGCAGAGTGCTTCGTTCAATTAAAACAGTTTACTGATAAAACACAGACAAACTCTCCTAATGAGCAAAGCAAATGCAAATTAAAAGAAAAAGCACAAGAAGAATTGTTTCACCTAATAAATGAAATTAATCACAGAGCACAAATAAGTGAGGTTGAATTTAAAAGCTTTATAAAAGATAAGCTTGCTGACTTTACAAACAATGCCCTTTTAGATTCAATGGAGTTAAATGACATAAGAGCAGAAATAGCAGCATTACGTGCTGAAATATCAGAATTGAAATCTGAATTACAGTCAACAAAACGGTAAATTATTTTGTGGTTAAAGTACTTGAACAAACAAAGACCAATATTACAGCCTTAAAAGGCCTTTACTATAATAAAAATCTTATTCAAGAAAAATTTAAATTACCTAAAAAAGATAAATATTTTCAGAGTAATTTTTTTTCTACGATGCAAGAATTTTTTTTATTAAGCTCTTATTTTTTAAGAGATCAAAGATTTAGACAAATTGCTTCTGTGCTTTTTAAGTTACTGAAAAAAAATAAAGAGGATAAAACAAACACTCCTACTTATTTAAAAGAAGCATTTTTTGAACTAGGTTCAACCTTTATAAAGATAGGACAATTTCTATCAAGCAGAACAGATTTATTGCCAAAAGAATATATTGAAGCCCTGTCTGACTTGCAAGATTCTGTTCCACCCATAGAGTTTAAAGAAATAAAATCAGCAATTGAATATGAGCTTAGAAAGCCACTCGATGAGATATTCCAATTTGTTAATCCAGAACCTATAGCATCAGCCAGCATTGGACAAGTACACAAGGCTACCCTGATAAATAATATACAAGTAGTAGTTAAGATTCAAAGACCTAATCTACAAGCCCTGTTTTATCAAGACCTAGCTATATTACGATGTCTTGCAACCTTTCTAGAACGAAATACCAAGATTGGAAAAGAACGTGAGTGGATTGAAATAATAGATGAAATTGGTAAGACTCTTTTTGAGGAAATTGATTTTATAGAGGAAGGAAGAAATGCCGATCGATTTAGAAAGAACTTAAGATGTGAAGGAAAGGTTTGTATACCAAGAATTTTTTGGCAGTATACAACAAGAAAACTAATTACTATAGAGTTTGTTCCTGGAATTAAAATTACTGATGTTAATTCCTTAATTGCAAGAAACTTAAATCCTAAAGAAATAGCATTGAATCTGATTAACATATACTTTAAACAATTTTTTGAGGATGGACTTTATCATGCTGATCCACACCCTGGAAACCTTGTTGTAAAGCCAGATGGAACAATAGTCTTTTATGATTTTGGTATGGTAGGTAGAATCACAGAAAATATTAAGCTAGAACTCACAAATGTTTTGATCAGTGTCATCAATAATGACACTGAAACTCTCATGCAAGCAATGGAAAGACTGGATTTGTTTAAAAAAGATGCTGATATAAAACCAATTAAAAGAATAATTGAGCAAGCTGCTTATAAGTATTATAACGGGGCTAAACTAAATAACCTTAATACCAATGGTATTGAAAATGACTTACAGACTATTATTGATGATAAACCAATGAGATTACCAAGTAAGTTTGCATATACACTACGAGCTACAGGAACGCTGGAAGGCATATGTCGTACATTGGATCCAGAATTTAGCTTAGTAAATGCAGCAAAACCATATTTTGAGTCCTTAATAAGGGAAAATTATAGTGGTTCATATACTACTCTTTTAAAGGGATTATTTCCTGAACACACTAAATTAATTGAAAGATTTAATGACAAAATTAAAATATATTTTGAAGTAATTAAAGACTTGCCAAGTTACATAAGTGCAATTGAAAAAAAAAGCAATGGTCAGGAAGAAAACATTTCTATTAAAGAGGACAAGGACTCATCTTTAATTACTCTTGAAGAAGAAAATAAATTATTGAAAAGAGAAGTTGATGATTTAAATATAAAGATAAACAGTAGTTACAGTGTAATATTTCTCGTATGTTTTGTTATTATTGGTGGATTTTTAATTGAAAGAGAGAACTCTCTTGTTAGTTTCTTAGGTTTTATTTTACTTAGCAGTTCATTAATAGGTTCTATAGCACTTGTTTGGGTATCTATTTTCAATAGAAAAGTGTTAGAATAGCCTCCTATATAAGGAAGGAAAATTATAGATATGAATACTCAATCTTTTACATATAATCAACCATTGGCCGATGTTAATCATATAATTTTAGTAGGACGTGCTGGCAAAGATCCTGAGATTAGATATTTTGATTCAGGTAAAGTTGTTACAACTTTTAGTCTTGCTGTAAATCGCCCTATGAAAGATGCACATACGGACTGGTTTGATATTGAGATTTGGGGAAAGCAAGCAGAGATTGCTGGAGAATATGTAAAAAAGGGATCGTTGATTGGTGTTGACGGTAAGCTTAGATGGGATAGCTGGATAAGTAAAGATACCGGGGAAACAAACATTAAACCAATGGTAATTGCTGACAGTATTAGATTGCTTGGTAGTAAAAAAGATAACAATTCTAATGTTGTATCGTCTCAAACTAATTCATTTGATACTTAAATAAATATATGAAATATTGTGTTCTTGGTGCTGGGTTAATGGGAAAGGCAGTAGCCTATGATCTTCTCTGTCAGCATGATACAAACAGTGTAGTTCTTGTGGACGGAAATAATGCAAGGTTAAGCGAAGCAAAAGATTTTTTTAATGATAAGCGTCTCATAACAATGCAATGTAATGTAGAAGATATATCTACAATAGAATTAATTTTAAAAGATACAAATGCTGCAGTTGCTGCAATTCATTATAGGTTTAATGAGGTGTTTACTAAAGCTGCAATTAAAGCTAAAACCAATCTCTGTGATTTGGGGGGAAATGATTCTGTTGTAGATTCACAATTAAAACTAGACTTGCTTGCAAAAGAAGCAGGTGTCTCAATAATTCCAGACTGTGGCTTAGCACCAGGACTAGTTGCTGTTTTAGTTAAATGGGGCTTAGATCAGTTTCAGTGGGCAGATACTGTAAAAATTAGAGTGGGTGGACTGCCCCAAAATCCGATAAATAGCTTAAAGTATGAAAGACTATTTTCAGTAGAGGGTTTAATAAATGAATATATTGAACCTGTTAGGGTTTTACAAGATGGTGAAATTAAAATTGTTGAACCTTTAAGTGATGTTGAAAGTATTAAATTTCCAGAACCGTTTGGTCAGCTTGAGGCTTTTACTACAAGTGGTGGAGCTTCTACATTAATCAAAACATATAGACACCGTATAAAAAATTTAAACTATAAAACTATACGATATCCAGGACATGCAAATATTATGAGAACTTTATATGAACTTGGATTCTTTTCAAGTGAAACACTGAGTGCATCAAATAAATTACTCTTCAAGCCAAGAGAAATAACAGCAGCATTGTTTGAAAAAAATATACCGCTTTGTGTTGATGATGCTGTTTTAGTGAAAACAATTTTTGAAGGTGGTCCTAAAAAACATGAAATAACAATTATAGATAAATCTACTGATGATCCGCCTTTTACAGCCATGATGAGAACCACAGCTTTTCCAGCAGCAATTATTGCTTATATGCAGGCCCATGGACAAATCTCACAAAATGGAGTATTGCCTCAGGAAGAATGTATACAACCAGAAATATTTATTAATGAATTAAAAAAGAGAAATATTAAAGTAAACGGAGTTAATACTGAACAAGCAAATGTAATTCCTATAGGTATTAGGAAAAGAAGCACTTAATTTATTATTTATTTTAGAAATTAACCAGGAATTAACCTATCTATGTTATAGGTCACATATCCTATTTGTATAAAAATTCAATTGCTAGGAGGTAAAATGCCAGACAATACAATAACAAATAACATGGTAAATGATTTACTCCCACAAAATACAAATGCAAAAATATATGATCAGGATCATTTAGATGCTAATTTAAAGAAACTACTTACAGAGTTAAAAGAGGAAAATGGTAATTCTATTGAAAATTTCTTAATTGTAGATGCAAGAAATGTAGCACCAGGTACTTTAAAGAATAAGGTCCCAAATTACAGAGAGTATTTAGATTTGCCTAATGTAAATATTATTAAACCAAAGGATTCAAAGGCTGGGTTTGAACCACTTGGAGTTGCTTATGTTACTTCAGAAGGCTCTACTACTACACCTACTGTAAGTGACAAACCAATTGATGCAAATAAATCTGGAAGAATCTGGGGTGATCCACACTTTGTAGGCTTTGAAGGTGAACACTATGATATTTCTGGTGATACAGGACATATGTATAATTTAATAGAAGATAGTGGCATAGCTGTCAATGGGAAATTTGATCATGGGGGGCATGCTGTTACCGTGATGACTGAAATTGGCTTTAAGGTTGGTAATGATAAAGTTGGTTACCAGGTAAACGGTGCACCAACAATCAATGGAAAAGCAATGACAAAAGGACAATCAGAAGATTTAGCAAATGGCAAAGTATCCTGGGATGGAGAGCATTTACGAGTAGAGACAAGTGAATATTTTATGATGGTCCAGGCTCGAGATCATAGATATTTAAATTTTGATGTTTCAACTAAAGATAAAGGAGTATTTTCTGATGGTGTTATGCCAGATGGATTACTTGGACAAACAGCTGATGGTGATGGGAAAACACGACCAAGTAAAGGTGGTCATAATGGAGCTGGAGTAATTGAAGGTACTTATAAAGATTATGAGGTAACAGACTTATTCTCAACTCCTAAATCTCCTGAAGAAGAACAACCACTAGTTGACATTAGTGAATGGATGAATAAATTTAAAAAAGCAGCAGAGTAGATATAAGCCTAGCTATATAATACAGGTTGTCCACAATAATCGTAATCATTAAAAAAAATTAATCTCAAGCTTAATTAACTTTTTAGATTTACTCTAGAAATCATAAAACCATATAGGTTATATTCAAAATATCTATAACATAAAGTTTATTTAAGAATAGCAATAAATTAAGGAGAAATAAAATGACTACCAATCTATCAGCTCTATCATCAAGTGCTACCCAAGCTAGAAATCCTATTAAGGAAAAACCACAAACCGATGCTGAATCAATAGTATTAGAAGCTCCTAAACAAGAAGCCTCTGGATTATTTAGTTCGTTATTTTCTGGGGCAAAGGCACGCTTTTATCAAGCAAGTGGGTTTTTGAGTGGATTAGCACCTGAACAAATTCAATTTGTTACTGCAGCCTTATTACAGAAATTTTAAATAAAGGAGAAAACATCATGGTTGCACCGATTAAGGTAACAACTATACCTCAAACACTTACTCCTGATTCAACAGGGCAACCTCTTGTAACTCAGGAAGAAGGTGTTAAACCTATAGCTGAAGCTAACTTATCAACAACTAACCTAGAAACCTCAGGAAGTATTGCAGCACAAGCAAGGTTAAATAAAACTAGAATAGCTTCATTAGCTCAAGCTTTAGATGTTAACCAGATTCAAAATGCACAAAATCTGGGTATTAAGGTTGATATACCAGTTGATGTTGAAGAGGCTTTGCTCAAGGCTATTGAACGTGAGGAAAATCTTAAACCAGGAATTTTGAAAGCAACAAAAGAGGCAAAAAGAGGTTCTGGATATCATGTAACTTTAATACCACCACCACATTGTAAATTATTAACAGAAGATCCACAAAAAGTACTGGATGAACTAGCAAAGTTAACATCATGGGATATAAATATTCATGGCATAGGAAAGCTTAGCAAAGCTGATCCTAAAGATCCAAACGATCCAACAAAATATAGAACTACTTACTTTGCCGCGGTAGATGCACCGGCTTTAAGAAAATTTAGAGAAAAGTTTGGATTAGATCCACTAGGACTACATGTAACCTTAGGCTTTATTAATGATGATGTACATCCCAAAGATGGAGAAAAACCTAAAGAATACTGCCCATATCTTTCAAATGCTGTTAATGGAGTATTGGGTGAAATGCATTGGAATAGTGGTGTTGATGTATGGACTTATGATTTAAAGTTTAACGTAAGTGGAATTGATTTGCCAGCTAAACCTCAACCAAAGGCAAAACCAGAAATTGTTGCTAAGCCACAAGCTCAATTAATAAATCCACAACAAGTAGAAGTCATATTACAGGCAATAGAAGCAAAATTAGGATCTGATAAAGCTTCTCTTGCAAGAGAAGTAGTAAAAACTTTAGGTGAAAATATAGATACTGGATCTTTACAAAAAGCATTAGGACCAAAATTTGGGAAAGATATGGGAATAGTAAAAACTATAGTCAAAGAAGCCGTTAGCTAAACTTATTCTACTGTAACTGACTTAGCCAGATTTCTTGGTTGATCTACATCTCTACCCAAGTGTTCTGCAATATAATAGGCAAGAAATTGTAATGGAATAACGGTTAAAAATGGGCTTATTAATTCCATAATAGGTGGTATACGTAACACTGTATCAAATATACTTTCAGCCTTTTTATCACCGTCTACAGCTACAGCAATCATGGGGGCTTGCCGACTTTTTGCTTCTAAACTATTTTGAAAAACACGATCATAAGTCTCTCCAGGAACAATTATTGAAACAACAGGAACAGTCGGATCTAAAACAGCAATAGGACCATGTTTCATTTCACCAGAGGCATATCCACTTGCATGGATATAGCTTAATTCTTTTAGTTTTAATGCTGCTTCAAGTGCAATTGGGTAGTTTATTCCTCTACCAATAAAAACAAAATCAGCTCTATTAGCATATTTGATAACATGTTCTTGATAGTGTTCTGCTCTTGTTAACGTTTGATCTATAAGCTGGGGTATTAGTTTAAGCTCTTGCTTTAATAAACTTATTTTCTTTTGCTTTGATGAACCAGTACTTTCAGCTATATAAATAGCTAACAAATATAAAACAGTCATTTGAGCTAAAAATGTTTTGGTTGCGGCTACACTAACTTCTGTCCCCGCTTTGCTTATAAGCAAGTGTTCTTTAGCAAGCTCAGCTAAAGCAGAATCAGATTTATTTGTTATTCCAACCAAAGTAGCACCATAAGATATTGCTTTCTTTAAAGCAGCTAAGGTGTCAGCAGTTTCTCCTGATTGACTAATACCAATAACCAATGATTTATTTGTTAATAAAGCTTTAGAGTTAAGGTATTCACTTGCAAACTGAACCTCAGTCGGTATTGATGTAAGGTTTTCAAAAATATATTTTCCAACTAATCCAGAATGATATGCTGTTCCACAAGCAAGAATTAAAATACGATCTATGTTCTTTAAAAAGTCAGTGGTTAACTTTAAGTGTTCAAATTGAATTTGTTTTTCATGATTTGGTAAAAAGTCTCTTAATAAGCTTGATACAACATCAGCCTGCTCATTGATTTCTTTAGCGAGATAATGTTTAAACCCTCGCTTATCAAGTATATCTTTTGACTTAATAACAGCTTGAATATCTTTATTTAGTTTCTCACCTTTTAAATTGTAGACTTCAATTGATTCTTTTGAAATCTCTGCAACTTCATTGTCATTTAGTCTAATAACCTTTTCAACAAACTGGCTTACAGTAGAAGAGTCACTAGCTAAATAATTTTCATTGTTACCAACACCTATTACTAAAGGAGCTTCTTTCCTTACAGCATATATTTTATTGGGTTGATCTTTAAACAAAATAGCTAAGGCATAGCTGCCTTCCAGTTCATTTATAGATTTAAATATTGCATTTAAAATTGACTTTGTGGATTTAAAATTGTTAGCAATTGATTGGACAATTACCTCTGTATCTGTTTCTGTTAAAAACCTAACACCTTGTCTTAATAAAATAGCTTTAACTTCTTGATAATTTCTAATAATGCCATTATGTACAACCGCAATTGCTTCATCAGAATCAAAGTGTGGGTGAGCATTTAAATCTGAAGGTTCACCATGTGTTGCCCAGCGTGTATGTCCAATACCACAATAAATAGACTTAGGTGAACCATTGTTTCCATTCTTACCGTTTAATAATCCAGGGGTTTTATTTATAACTTCTTCTAGGTTGGCAAGCTTACCAACAGATTTAATAATATTTAAAGCACTACCTTTATGAACAGCAATTCCAGTAGAGTCATATCCTCTATATTCAAGACAACGAAGCCCTTCCAATAGTACAGGAACGATTTCTTTATTTCCAACATATCCAATAATGCCACACATCAATTAAAATTATAACCTATTAAGAACATGCTAATATATACTTTAAACTTAGAGAATATATAATATTATGTCAAATAGAATTTTAAAAGAATTCTTAAAAGTCTTCCCTCGGAAATTATTAGAACTCGCTCAAGAAAATAGGATAGACTACAATGCACTCTTTGAAACCTCTGTTAAAAACAAAGGTTTGATATTGCAAAAAAACGTTACTAGTGATGATTTAGAGCCTTTGATTATAAAAAACAATTTGCATAAAACTATATTTGAATCACAAAGGGTTAAATTATTAAATGGAGATGATATTGCAAAGTGCATAGCCTTTATATCAAAAAAATTACCTGAGGATTTATTACAAGATGTACTTTCATTATTTTCTCTACTGGAGGCAACTGATAAAGAAACAGCAGCACATTGTGCAAGGGTTTGCATATATTCAATCAGATTAGGAGAATCTTGTAATTTAACTAAAGATGAAGAAATTAGTTTAATAGTTGGCTCGCTTTTACATGATATAGGAAAAGTAAAATTCCCTCCTTATTTATTTAAGAATAAAAGTGATTTAGATAAGAAAGAGCTTGAGGTTATACAAAAGCACCCAGAGCAAGGCATAGAAATTGTAAAAGGACAGGGGTTGCACTATTTAGGACAGATACTAGATCCAATTAAATCTCATCATGAAGACCTAGTAGGAACTGGATACCCAGAAGGTTTAAAAGGAAGTAAAGTACCACTATTAGCAAAGATTGTAAAAGTAGCAGATTGTTTTGATGCTATGACAAAAAAAGACCTTATCAAAGCCAAATACCAATTGATACAGCTTTAGAAAAAATCAATTCAGCTAAAAGTATAGACTTTGATCCTGAGCTTGTTAAATTACTTGATAAATTACATAAAGAAATTATTGAGTCTAATTAGGCTTTATTTTAATAATAAGCAATGAGCCACCATTAGTAACGATTTGAGAAAGTTCTCTTATCCTTGATTTATTAGCACACGTTAAACAAAATATGTTACTGCCTAGCTCTAATATATAAGACCATAAATAAGCTTTTTGTGTGATTTATTTACCAAAAAGCGCCGGAACTGAAAAGCGAGTTGAGCATTAGTGCGAAACGAGCGGTAGGCAGAAACCAAAATACGCTATAATAAAAGCCATGCCAACTGAAACACTTGTAGAAATTAATGGTGCCTATCAGGGTGATTTAAGAGTAAAACTTACTCATGCCCCTTCAAATACAGTTATTGAAACCGATGCTCCTAAAGATAATCAAGGCAAGGGTGAAAGATTTTCACCTACAGATATGCTTGTAGCAGCACTTGGTGCTTGTATGGTAACTATTATGGGTATAGTTGCAAAGCGTGATGGAATAAATTTAAACGATGTCACATTTAAAGCCCAAAAGCACATGTATCAAAACCCTAGACGAATAGGGAAAATTGTACTTGAAATCTATATGCCAGCTGGTTTAACAGAAGAGCAAAAAGTAAAACTAGAAAAATTTGCTTATACCTGTCCTGTCCATGAATCTTTATCTAAAGATATTGAACAAGATATAAAATTTATTTACCCATAGTTTTTGAAGTTAAAAATTAGAGAGAAAAACTATAAAAGTTTTAAATCTACTTCTGGAATTGGTTTAGTAACTCTATCTTCAAAAGCAGCATCAGCAACTGCACTAGCTACAGCTGGTGCTACACGATTATCAAAAATACTTGGTACTATATAGTTTTCATTTAGCTCATAATCACGAACAATAGAGGCTATGGCTTTTGCTGCTGCATATTTCATTTTCTCAGTAACTGTTATTGCATGACTATCTAAAAGTCCTCTAAAGAAACCAGGGAAACACAATACATTATTTATTTGATTTGGATAATCTGATCTACCTGTTGCCATAATTTTTACATAAGGCTTGGCAAGTTCTGGACTTATTTCAGGATCTGGGTTTGACAATGCAAAGACAATTGGATCTTTTGCCATTGATCGCACATCTTCTCCTGTAATTAGATTAGGTCCTGAAACACCAATAAACACGTCAGCATCTTTTATGATGTCTGAAATCCCACCTTTTTCTTTATTTGGGTTTGTTAACTTAGCTAATTCTTCTTTAGCGGTATTCATCTCTTTGCGACCCATATAAATAGCACCATTTCTATCAGTAACAATGATATTTCTAACTCCGGAATAAAGAAGCATCTTGGCACATGATACACCTGCAGCACCAGCACCTGTGATTACCACTTCTAAATCCTCAAAACTTTTATCTACTAGTTTAACTGCATTAAATAAAGCTGCGGTAACAACAACTGCTGTACCATGCTGATCATCGTGAAATATTGGAATGTCTAATTCATTCTGTAATCTTCTTTCTATCTCAAAACATTTTGGTGCAGCAATATCTTCAAGATTAATTCCACCAAAGCCTGGTGCAATTGCTTTTACTACTTGTACTATTTCATCAGGAGTTTTTACATCTAAACAAATAGGATATGCATCCACATCAGCAAGCATCTTAAATAACATTGCTTTCCCTTCCATAACCGGCATACCAGCATATGGACCAAGATTGCCTAACCCTAAAACCGCAGATCCATCAGTAACTACAGCAACTGAATTTTTTTTAATTGTTAAATTATATGCAAGCTTAGGATCTTGATGTATTGTTCTGCAAACTTCAGCAACTCCTGGAGTATAAACTACTGAAAGATCTCTTTGAGTTTTAACCTTTGTTTTTAAGCTAATTGAGATTTTGCCCCCCACATGAGCACTGTACACTTCATTTTGAACATCAATAACTTGTGTCCCGGGAAGATCGTGAAGTCTTGAAATTATTTCTCTAGCTTGTATTGTATTACTGAAAAAATGAACATCCCTCGTTACAAAATTTTGATTACTTTCAATTACTTTAATATCTCCCAAGTGTCCACCTAAACCATTAACAATAGTTGCGATTTCTGCAAATGAACCGCTTGGCGAAGTTATACGTACGCAATATGCTTGTGGATTAAATGAAGAAGTTTCTTTACTTAATTCTTTTTCTTTTGTCACCATTCTTACTCCTCACTAAAAATATAAAATTCTAAAATCTTAAATAATTTTAATCTAAATAAGTTTAAAGTTTTTAACCTATACTAATTTTTAATGATTGAATAAAATTCTATAAAGACAATGATATATGGGACTATATTTAAACATTTAATACTGACATAACATATATCAAATCTATAGTTTAAATACATAAGGATAAGTGCTAGAATGCATAGTCATTATGAGAAAATATTTAGCCCCAACTATTTTAAATACTTTAATAGTTCTACACTTAACAACATTACCAGCAACATCATTAGAACAAAATCAAAATTCAAATGCTGATTTTAATCCCAAACCAGCAAGTGCTAGCGTGTATAACCTTGGCTTAAAAAGCTATGAGCAAAATGATTTAGAGTCTGCAATTTCTTTTTTTAAACAAGCAGTTGATTTAGATCCGCGTTTTGTAGATGCTTACTATAATCTAGGGGCAATATACAAAAAACAAAGAAAATATTATAGTGCTATAAATGCTTTTCAAAGAGCTGTAGATATTAATCCTGAAGATTTTGAAGTGGTATATGAATTAGCATCCTGCTATTTTGAAGTTAAAAACTATCCAAAGTCAAAAGAATATTTTTCCACGATACCATCTAATTTTTCAAAATATGGTGAAGTGGTAAAAAATCTTGAACAAATCAAGTATCAATCAGCCTTACAGAACCCTGAGGCAGTAGGACAACCAAATCAGCTTTCAAAAGAAGAGTTTCAAGCTCAACTCCTTGCGGATACTTTAGCAAAAGGAGAACAAACAGCACCAGCTCAAAAAGCACAATCATTTGCAAATACATTAGCAAAACCAGATCAGGAA
>JAHFBD010000122.1 GCA_023250175.1 Candidatus Melainabacteria bacterium | reverse complement strand
TTTCCACCAAGAGATCAAGCCCTTTTTTCTTGTGTATTCTCCCTAGAAATAAAAGATATTTTTTATCTTGTAGAACTGAATATATTTTCTTAAAATCTCCTTTTTTAGGGAGATCTGAGAATTCATCTAAATCTATGCCATTAGGAATAACAAACGTTTTATTTTTAAGTTTCAAAAAAACAGCTAATTCATCTCTTTCAGCATAGGAGTTAAGCATAAATGCACTAGCTTGTTTTGAATAGTATTGTGCAATTAAATAAAAATATAATTTTTTAATGTTTGTAGATCTTGAAGTTATAGATTCTTCAGAAAGAGCCCCGGCAGGACAAATGATGTAGGGTTTTTTATAAAATATACTCCCGAGGCTTCCAGTTAAAGTCTGAAAATTCCAAAACATTGTTATATGAACAAGGTCAGAATACTTAACTTCTTTTAAAATCTCTATAAACATTTGCGGCGAAAAAGTATAATTATCCTTAAAAAAATAAGGGAAGTATTTTACTCTAACACCATCAATATACTGCCAACCTTCTTTAATCAAGTTATCTTTTTCTAATCCAGCATTTGTAGTAAAAACACTAACATCAACCCCCTTCTCTACTAAAGTTTTATTCATTATATGAAGAGAAGTAGCAGGTCCTCCATATTTAAAAGCTGGGTAATAATATGGAACAATATGAAGGATTTTCATTGTCTACCAAACATTTCCAGAACAACATCTCTAATACTTTTTCTATACTTTTCCCAAGTATACTTCTCTGCCTGAGTTCTTGCATTCCTTCCCATTTCTTCTATCTTATTTCTATTATTATAAAAATATAAAATCTTTTCTTTAATTGCATTAACATCTCCAACTGGAACAATAAAGCCATCTATTCCATTTCTAGCAGCATCTTTTGCTCCTGTATTTTCTGAAATAATTACCGGTGTTCCACAAGCCATAGCCTCTAGAACAACCATTGCAAAGCTATCAACAATAGATGGAAAGACAAAAACATCTGCATTCTGGTAATAAGCAGTAAGTTCATCATGATGGGTATAAGAAACATGCTTAAAACAATCTTTGTAATCTTTCATAATTTGTTCAGCCCCTAATGGAGTACCAATAATAATTAACTCAGAATCTCCTAAACTAAGTTGACTGAAAGCTTCAAGAAGATATTTAAGACCTTTTGCCGGATTTATAGGACCAACATACAACAAATTTAAATTTTTCTCCTTTTTATATATTGGCTTTAATGTAAATTTTTCAATATTAATTCCATAAGGTATAAGCCTGATTTTATTTTCATCTATATTTGCTTCTACCAGAGAATCTCTTGCATATTGAGAAGGAGTTAGAATTAAATCTGCAAGATTAAGCTCTGCCGTTTTTATCGAATTAACTTCTTTAAGCAAAGACTTACTTATAGAAATAATGGGGTTGTTTTTGCCTTCTTCTATTTCATAAAGTTTTTTTTGTAATGTCCAGTGTGGTGCTGCTAAGTCTAAGATACATTTCACTCCTTTTAATTTACACATCTTAAAGCTCTCCAAGCATGCCATTTCATAGCCAATAAAAACATCAAGATCCATTTTTTGTATTTTCTTTGTAATCCACTTATCGAAATTTCTATTAACCCAATGCGTAATATATTGATTCAAAAAAGGATTTTTATAAACCCTTCGCAACACAAAACTAATTAATTCATAATATGGGTATTGGCTTACAAGTTCTGGATTAACTTCTTTATTATATTTCTTTTTTAGTTCTCTTAAAAGAAGATTTCTCAATTTTCCTGGCAATTGATTTATAAGAATATAAGGAAAATGATTTGGCTTGTACCATATAGAAGTAAAATATCTATAAAGCATTCCATATTCTTGAAATGCCAAGGCAGCTTGAGGTGAGTGTTGAACCCCAGAATGTGCAACAATAACGTTAGGTTTTTGCATCATTTATATCTTTCGTATCAAGCTTAGGCAGAAGAAATAAAAAACCAATTAAAAACCAATAAAAAATATGGCTTGTATGGTTAAAAACTAAAGCATTTAAACCTATTAAAAACTGCAATTGAAAAAGAAGGATTATTAAAGCTAAAGATCTTAGTTCAGGATCTTTTAGTTTAAACGATAAATTAAAAAACCAAGTTATTAGAAGCAATCTAAGGAAATAAACAATTATAAAACCAACAACTCCCATCTCAAGAACAATTCTTTCAGGCTCTTCTTCAAATTCCATTGCCCCGAAAAATCGTCTAGTAGAGTATCCTACTAAAGCTATAGCTCCCTGATATGTAGTTCCAAGCCCATAACCATATAACCCTACATCCTTAGCAAATCTAAACGGTGTAGTAAAAGTATCAACAAGTCTTGGTATTATATCTTCATTACTTGTAGTCCTGCTAACAAAAGCAGAAGTTGCATCTTGTCCAAATGGAGTTAGCATAATAACACCACTTACTATAAGAACTGCTACTAGCCTAGGTAAAATTAATTTAAACTGAGAAGTATTTACTACTCCTATAATCACCAAATAAATAATAATCGAAAAAACAGTAACAAAAAAAGGACCTCTTGATCCCGTCATAAAAAGATTTACTATAGCTAGAGCAAAAAGGATATAAAAACATCTGGACAATTTCTTAGAAAGATTACCAAGACTTAATAAATAGACTAAAATTAATATTAAAATATTCAAGTATGTTGTATAACCAGTAATATATGAAAATGTAGAAGTTATTCGAACAAACTTACCTACAAAAGCAATATCTTCAACATCCCCCTGAACATACTGATTAAGAATATGATCATATGGTAACAAAAATTGAATTACGCCAAGAATTAAAAGTGGGGTAGAAACAATAACAAATATTTTTAACCATTTAAACATTTCTGCTTTTGTCTTGAACAAATAAGGGAAAAGATATATTACTGGTATATAATAAAAATAAATAATAAGTCCTAAGATACCAACTAATGCACTAGGAACCTCTGGGTTCAATGCACAAAATCCTCCCCATACCACAAAGACCAAAAGAAAAATATTTATCGGATGTCTGGAGAATACTGGGTGTCGTTTAATTATAGATTCACTTAAATACCTACAATAAATCCCTGTTAATATAATGTGATTAAAGAAAAAAATTAAATCGGAAAATTGTGGTAGTATCCATTTTCTTACCACACCAGCAAATATAACCCATAATATAAGAGCAACAACTGCTTGTTTCCAAAAAAGATAAGAGGATACAATTATTAAGATAAAACTAATTATCCCAAAATATATTTTTGACTTTAAATTAATACTAAGTAAACTTGATAGTACAATAAGAGCAATAATAACAATAATAAATAAACTTTTTTTAAGAGTAACAGACTTATTCATCTCTTAGTTTTATTATATAACTAATATTGAGAAGAAAGCTCTATAAAAATATCCTTATATTTATTACTTATAATATCCCAAGCTAATTCTTTTTTATAAGACTCAAAAGCTTGGTTTGCAAGATTATTTCTAAAGTTAGTATCATTAACCAGTTTCATTATAGAATCTGCAACTGCATCAACAGTAAGAGATTTCACAAAAAGGACATTTTCACCATCTCTAAAGAAGTTATCTGTTATAAGCCCTTTACAACCAATTACTGGTAACCCAGCAGCGTATGCAGCTGCAACAGAAGTACTTTTTACGGTTATTCCACCCCTTATATCAACATTTAATAATACAAAGATGTTTGATATCAATAAATATTTATATAATTCTTTTACATCTAAATAACCTAAGAAAGAAACAGTAGATTGCAAATTAAGTTGATTTATTTCTCTTGATAAATTTTCTTTCAAAACCTTGGAACTTTCTCCCAAGAATAAGAGCTTTATCAAAACTCCTCCTTTTGATTCTTTTACTTTCTTAATAGCTTCCAGCAAAATATCATCTCTTCGATAATGTCCGATTTTGCCAAAAGTAGAAATAATAATTTCATTATTTGGAGCTATTTTTTTTCTTAAAACATTTTTTTGATCTTCAGGCACATCTAAAGGAAGAATATTACTTCCTATCGGAATTTGCACTATTTTGTTTTTGAAAGGATAAAGAATTTTTCTCGAATATTCAATTGAAACTATAATTTTATTTGATGCAAATGAAAGCAAATAAGCAATTAATCGCTGAATTATTGCAACAATCCAATATTTTGGATTTAAGTCAAATACTATACAAATTTCATGAAAAGTAGTAATTAATTTAAAACCTTTGAAACGCAACCACAAAGCAAAAATAACAACCCACATAGGCATCCCATAATAGTTGTACATATAAGGAACATATTGCAAGCTTATAAAATCTGGATTTATATCATTTATAGTATTTATTATTTTTGGCAACTCAAAGAAACTCCATTTTTTTATTATAGGTAGGACTTTAGGGTTATTATCTGATTTAATCCTTGGATCATTTGCAGTCAAGACATAGACTTCTATGCCTTCATCAACAAAAGCTTTGCACAGATTATATGTATAACCTGAAACTCCTCCTATGATATCTGGGTAATCAGATGAAATAACAAGTAGTTTCATAGCTTTATTTTCTTTTTTATCAAACATTGTTTTCCACACTAAATTAACTTATATGATTTTCTGAGATTTTCCAATACTATTAGCTAATATTTTTTCTAACCGACTTCTAAATATCTCAAATGAAAACTCTTTCTTTAATCTTTCTCTTCCACCAGCCCCAAAAGAATCTCGCACATCTTTATTTTTAAGAAGCAGAACTAAATATTGCACAAGATTTTTTAGATCATCTGGTTCTGAAAGAAAACCAGTTTCCTTATGACAGATTATATCCTGAACACCACCAGCTTTTACACCCACACAAGGTTTTGCATAATTCATTGCTTCTAAAAACACAATACCAAAACCTTCATTTGTACTAGGAAGAACAAACACATCACATGCTTTATAATACGATGGGAGTATTTCATCTGATATCTTACCAGCAAATATAACTCTATCAGCCACACCTGCATCTTTAGCAACTTGTTCTAATCTAAAACGATCTGTACCATCTCCAACAATGACATAAAATACATTCGGTACTTCTTTTAATATATGAGGGATAGATCTTATAACCATATCTATATTCTTAAACTGACTTACTTTTTCAAGCCTAGAAACGGTAAGCAATATTAGCTCAGAAGAGAATGAGGGAAATAATTCTTCTCTTGATTTATAGTAACAAGCTGTATCATTTTGAATTTCAAGAGTACAAGGAAAAACATAAAATTTTTCTCTATTTAACTTTTCCAGACATATTGCTCTGTCACGAGTAATAGTACTATTTGAAAGAAATTTATTCACTCGCTTTAATCCGATCTGCTTTAGCAAAGAAAATCTTTTCTCAATCTCCACATCATGAAGCATTAATATTATATTTGCTTTAAAATTAATCAATCTAAAGAACACAGCTAAAGGAATAAAATTGACATGTCCAAAAAAAATAATATCAACGTCTAAAGCCACTTTTGAAGCTGCATACACAAACTGTAGGCGATTATTTGCAAACCCTCTGTAAGTGCTCCACTGTTCTCTTATGTAAGGTTTATCTACAACAACTGATTTATCATCATTCAAAACAAGAATTGTAATTTTCCAATTATTTTTTTCTGCCAGCTCATCTAATGCTTTAACTAAACATCTATTAAATGTTTGAATCCCTCCAATAGCATCAAAAAGATCTGTAAGTAAAACAAGGATATGCATATTTCTATGTAAAAGCAATTGCTTGCTTTTTTAAAGCTGCAATATCAGTATCTACCATTAGTTGAATTAATTTTTCAAATGATACTGTCGGTTCCCAGCCTAGTCCTCTTTTTGCTTTAGAAAAGTCTCCTTTTAATTCATAGACTTCTGCTGGTCTATATAATGTTTTATCAACAACTAAATATTTTTTCCAATCAAGACCCACATAATCAAAAGAAACCTCAACAACTTTTTGGACAGAGTGAGAGGTTCCTGTAGCAATTACGTAATCTTCTGGCTTATCCTGCTGTAGCATAAGCCACATAGCCTTCACATAGTCTTCTGCATAACCCCAGTCTCTCTTGGCATCTAGGTTTCCGAGTCTTAATTCTTTTATTACACCAAGCTTAATTTTTGCAACAGCACTTGTAATCTTTCGTGTGACAAATTCATACCCTCTCCGTGGTGACTCATGATTAAATAAAATACCACTTAGTGCAAACATATTATAGGATTCTCTATAGTTTCTTGTTAAATCATATCCTGCCACTTTTGAAATCCCATATGGTGATCTTGGATAAAAAGGAGTGTTTTCATCCTGAGGAGATTGTTTTACATTACCAAACATTTCACTAGAAGCTGCAAAATAAAACTTACACTGTGGCACTATATCCTTAACTGCTGCCAGCATATAGTGTGTACCGTTAATATTAGTATTTATTGTAGAGAATTCATCTTCAAAAGAATAACTCACAAAACTCTGTGCTGCCAGATGATAACACTCATCCGGGGTTACAGAACTAACAACTTTACAAATACTCGGAAAACTTTCTAAGGATGCTGGATGCAAAACAATTTTATCTATTAAATGTTTTATACGCCCTAATCGATGCTCTGGGTCTTCTATTGCAATCCGCCTTACAATACCATGTACTTCATATCCTTTTTCTAGCAATAATTCAGCCAGATAAGAACCATCTTGCCCAGTAATTCCAGTTATTAATGCCCTTTTCATTATATGCTTTAATTCTAACTCATTACAAAGACTAATACTTCTAGCATACTACCCAAGATCCAATCCACCCGTTGCACGCCTTAATAAAGATAAGTTTTTTCTATCTGAAGTAATTTCATTTAAATCTTTTACTGTATCAATCCCTTTCCAATAATCCACACATTTATAACCATGCAACATTTTCTTTTTAGCTAATTCTGGAAATGTAGTGGTTTCATGGTCACCCTTTTCTGGTAAATAATCTTTCACAAAATCTTCAAAGATATAAATT
>JAHFBD010000121.1 GCA_023250175.1 Candidatus Melainabacteria bacterium | reverse complement strand
CTGCTTTATAAGATATCTTTGTATTATTTTTAAAAATAATTTTTATTTTAAATAATTTTTCTCCTGACCAGTCTTTTTTTTCACCAAATGACAGGATCTTTACTTCTATACCATCTGGAACTTTTGTGTCTTGAATAGTAGCAATGGCATTTGATTTTTTACACTTTAATTGTGTTAATTCTTCCAGACCAATATCATCAGCTGGAATAATTTTCAATTCACTTCCCGGCTGAATAGCCGGATTCTTTCCTTTACTAGCAACACCTCCTAATAAACCAATAAAACCACCAGCTGCAGCACCACCAGCTAAAGAATAACCATTGGTAGCAGCAATTAATCCTAAACCACCAAGTTGATAAGATAACAATGTTCCAATTAATGACCCTCCCAGTAAGCTCAAAGTAGCTTTACCTACGTGATTCATCGGACTATACTTTTTCATGACAGATCGTGAAATAAATCCTGAGTGTAGCTCAATTACATCTCCTCCCGGACAAATTGCTTTATCAAATGTTACCTTTACCAAACCATTTCTATTAAAACTTTTTGCTGGAGTAATTTCACTTACTAAACCAATAAGTTTTGTTGATTTTGGTATAAATATTGATTTCTCATTTATATTCAATGCATAATCTTCAGGAGTCTCAGCAACAATCTTCAAGTCCACAAATGGTGTCACAGTATTATCATCAAGATCTCTATCAAGTAAATTAAATAAACTTTTATCTATTTCAAATATTTTTAACTTAATTGGCTTATAAGCTTTATTAGAAATATAACCCTTAATTAACCTAGAATCTTCTTCATAAGCAACAGCTTTAATAAAAACTCCCATGAAACTAACAGAAAATATCAAGAACAAAAAGATTATAAGTCTTACAAATAACATATATTAAGAGACGCAAACACTATCTTTAATATCCTGGCTATCTAATACCAAATATCTTATATTGGTTTTCAGCTCAAATTATACTTTATCCGTCCTATTCATTCTATTCATTCCTAATTAACATCTACTAAGTTACAATATAGGGATAACTCCACTTAACACAAGATGTATAGAAATCCGTCATATTTGGAAAATAGATAGTAAATGCTTAAAGTATTTGTCATAGTCAAAGAAGAAACGCCACAAGATCAGCAATATTGGCAAGAAATATTTACAGATGTCTGGGAAGGGCCTGTAGAAATATCTGTTAAAGCCGGTTATTTAAAAACACAAGATGCAGATTTAATTATTATTGATTTATCAAAATGGGATAACAACGCTATTGAAACTCTACAAAAGTTCTCTAGTAACATAACAGGAAAACATTGCTTAATCGTATCTAACAAAAGAGATATTGATATTGCTTTAGAAGCGGTAAAACTAGGAGCTATTGGTTTTCTGGTAAAACCATTTAAGCGAGCTGATTTAATTGCCAGCCTGGATCGTTTACATACTGTTAAATTTATAAATAACAACCAACAAGAGACAAAAAAGAAATCAAGAATCATTCCTTTAATAAGCTATAAAGGAGGAACTGGTGTTAGTACCATAACAGTAAATTTAGGATACGCTCTAGCTAAAATATATAAAAAGAAAGTATTGATCATTGATGCTTGTTTATTTGCTAATCACATTTCATTCTTATTAAACGTAGTACCAAAATGTTCATTAGCTGACATATTAAAGGAAGGCAAAAACATTGATGAGCAATATATAACAACAGGAACTGCAACTCATACTCAAAACCTTGGAGTTATTAGTGGGCTAACAAAGACAAAGTCCATATGCATAGATGAAAACTCTATAGAAAATCTAAAATATATGATAGAAATTGCAAGTTCTACTTATGATTATATTTTAATTGATACTTCTGCCAGAGTATTAGATGAAGTTACTATATTCTTCCTTCAATATGCTTCTTATATTTTATTGATTACAAGTTTTGATTTACTTGCTTTAAAAGATTCAACATTTTACATAGCTGCTTTAACTGAACTCGGGATAAACAACTCTATGATTAAACCCATAATAAACAGATACGATTTGCCAACTGGAAACTTAGAATCTGACTTATTTAAAAAACACATTGATATTCCAATCTTTCATAACCTGTTTAATGCCTGGGAGACCTGTGTAAAATCAGTAAACGATTGCATTCCTATTATAGAGAACTCACCCAATTCAAAACTTGCAATATCATTTAAATCTCTTGCAGAAAAAATCATCTCCTTAGACTTAGATACTCCTATACAGTCAAGCGAACAAAAACCAAAAGGACTATTAGGCTGGATTAAGGATATTAAAATCACAACCACCTAATAAGTATCTTTATCCTGCTTGCTTATAGTGATATCCCTATTTTGCAAAAATCTTTTATAAAGCTTTAACAATAGAATAGAAAATCAACTTTTTGGTGTAGAAAGAATTAAGTGTTTTTAGTCATATTGATACTTATAACCATCCTGTTCTTATGTTTATTTATATTATCTGGTCGAGTAATTAACTTACCTAGGGTAATTATGCTCTTATCTAAACTTAGTAGATAAATATGTTAAAAGTAATAATCTTAAGCAGAGTTAATGACACCCCATACTGGGAAGAGCAATTTAATAATGCTCAGGCCGGCCCTGTAGATATAACTATTAGAGAGGATATACCTGGTGGACAAAACTTTGATCTTTTTATAATTGACTTTTCTGGAACTCAGGCTTCTGCATTCTCCGTAGCACCAAAAGATATACTTTCAAGTTTATCTCCTCAACTAGAAGGCAAGAATTTTATAATCGTAACAGATAAGAAGGATGCAGATTTAGCAATTGAAGCTATTAGAATAGGTGCTATTGGATTCCTTGTAAAACCATTTAAAGATAATGAATTACGTCCAGTAATTACAAAGCTTCAAAATTCTACAAGACAACAACAAGGATTAGCAATACAAAAGAAACAATGTAAAATAATTACACTTCTAAGCTATAAAGGTGGAACCGGTGTAAGTACTACTGCTGTAAACCTAGCCTATGCAATATCTACTTTTGAAAAGAAAACTCTTATAATTGACGCTGCAGGATTTTCTAATCACGCAACAGTTTTATTAAACGTAATTCCAAAATGTACTATCGCTGATGTCTGTAAACAAGATAAAGATTTAGATGAAGCTTATCTTGAAAATGCAGTAAGACCAGTAAACCCTTACCTAAATATAATAGGGGGCTTAGTAAGAACTGAAGACATAAATTCACTATCAATTACAGGATTAAATACTATGCTTAGAATAGCAAAAGAGCATTATGATTACATAATAGTAGACACATCTACTCACTTATTAGATGAAATAACCATGTTCTTTATTCAGCAAGCAAATGATTTACTATTATTGACGACCTTTGATCTTCTTGCAGTAAAAGATAACAGATTCTATATACAAACTTTAAAAGAAATTGGTATTAATCCAGATAAAATAAAACCCATAATAAACAGACAAGATTGGTTTGTCGGAAGCTTAGAACCAGAGCTAATTCAGAAACAAATTAACCATCCAATTTATCATGCACTTCCAAATGATTGGGAGTTATGTGTAGAAGCTTCAAACTATGGAAGACCTATTCTTGAATTTTCTCCTGATTCTCAGTTAGCTATATCTTACAAAATATTAGCAGCTAAAGTCACCGATCTTGAAATGCCACAACAAACAGAAGAAGAGGCTGCCGCAGAAGCACATAAGCAAACAAAGGGAGAAAAGAAAAGAGGAATACTTAATTGGTTTTAATTAGTACTATCCCATAAACATAAAAGAGTAATTATCTTTAGTTCTGGGTACATAGTTACTAGATAGAAAAGGATTTTAAAAAACAGGGAGGAATATAAATATGTCACTAGGACAAGGACCTTTATCAAAAAATATTTTTACATCAAACGATAATGCACCCGCTATTACACCACAATCATTTATTAACAGAACTCAAAGCTTTAGCCCAACAGGCAATAAAACACTGCCGGATTTAAAGAAAAAATTACATTCAAAATTATTAACAGAGTTAGATACCAGTAAATTTGGCACTGATATAGATAAACACCAAGAGGCAATTAAACAACAAATTACAAGCTTATTTGAAGCTTTCTTAAAAGAAGAGGGTGTGCCATTAGGACTAAACGATAAAAAAATGTTACTAGAAGAATTGACCTGGGATATATTAGGATTAGGACCTCTAGAACCCCTCTTAAAAGACAATACGATAAACGATATTCTTGTAAATGGACCTTCTTCGGTTTATGTAGAAAGAAAAGGGATGCTTGAAAAAACCGATGTGAAATTTGATGATGAAGTTCATTTAATGAGAGTTATAAGAAGAATTACCAGTCGTGTTGGAAGAAGAGTTGATGAATCATCCCCAATGGTAGATGCCAGATTACCTGATGGCTCCCGTGTCAACGCAATCATTCAGCCATTAGCAATTGATGGAGCATCTCTCTCAATTAGAAAATTTTCTGAAAAGAAATACGTACTAGAAGACATGATTAAGTTAAATTCAATTACTGAGGCTATGTGCGAGGTTTTGAAAATTTGTGTTATCTGCCGATTAAACATTATAGTATCAGGAGGAACCGGTTCCGGTAAAACGACTTTCTTAAATGCACTTTCAAGACATATACCTTCAACAGAGCGAGTTGTAACCATAGAAGATGCGGCAGAACTTCAGTTACAACGAGACCACGTGGTAAGGTTAGAAACAAGGCCACAAAATACAGAAGGTAAAGGAGAAATATCCCAAAGAGAACTTGTAAAGAACGCACTTAGAATGAGACCAGAAAGAATAATCCTCGGAGAAATTAGAGCTGGGGAAGCCCTGGATCTTTTACAAGCAATGAATACCGGTCACGGTGGAAGTATGGGAACACTCCACGCTAATACTACTCGTGATGCTTTTAGTAGATTAGAAACAATGTGTTTAATGTCTGGGCTAGATCTACCACAAAGAGCAATCAGAGAACAAATTGCATCAGCCGTTAACCTGGTTATTCAGTTAAACAGATTCCCGGACGGTTCAAGAAGAGTAACTCAAATTTCAGAAGTTACTGGAATGGAAAATGGAATAATCAGTACACAGGAAATCTTTACCTTCGACCAAAAAGGTCTTGATGCTGAAGGGAAAGTCAAAGGTATGTTTAAACCATCTGGAGTTAGACCAGTATTTTCCAAGGCTGTTGAAGCTATGGGATATAAACTTCCCCAAAATGCATTTAGCTTATTATAAGCCTTTAACAAAAATATATCCTAGCTTATCTTCATATACCTGTTTCCATTTATGGGAAACAAGGACTTGTGGTATTAACTGTTCTTGTTGTTCTTTATTTAATGCAAGAGTATCTACTTTATATTTCTCTAAGACTTCCTGCCAATCGCTATCCCCATTAGAAATCTTAAAATAATCAGATAGCACTTTCGGTGGAAAAATGGCAGCTCTTGGATCGTAAAATACTTTTTGATCATTTCTTAGTGCCCAAATAAAATACGAACCCCAGGAATAATCATTAAATATATTATGAACAGAAGAAATATTTTTTAATTTTTCTGACATTAAAACTGGGGTATCTTCTGTTAAAAGCAATTTTTTATTTTTAGGCACTATGGGATTTGTTGCTTTAACCCATGGTAAGAAACTTATAAGATATCCACAAAACAGCACAACAATACACCAATTCACAAATGTAGCAATTCTGCCAGATGTGTTTATTGTAGTTTTTGCTGGCAAAACTTCTTTAATAGCAACTGCAAATAAAGGAGCACTAATTATAGACCACCATAAAACAGTTCTAAGAGAGCTAAATGCCGAGGCTGTAAAAAAGAGAAACATTAATAAATCATTCCAACTCAAACGAGTTTTACGAAAGTTATGCAGAGCTACTAATACTAACAAAGCTAAATAAAATCGTAGACCTGTGGGTTCATGAAAAGATGGTGTTTCCCATTCCGTAATATGACAAAGCTTCCGAGATACAGCTTCAACACTAAACACTAACTGGTAGAACTTGTATCCATAAGGATTACACAAAGTCGTTAAAAACGAGATTAGCAAAACAATAAACAAAGAACGCTTTAAACTAGTAATCCACTCAACACCGATCAATACTAATCCCAGCATAAAAGCTGCATGAACATTCGTCCATAAAAGAATTACAAAAGGAATTAGCCACAAACATTTTCGTTTCAACAAATACAATGTCAATGTAAAAAATAAAATTGAAAACCCTTGTGGGCGCAAAGTTAGATTTGTAGAGGATAAAATAAAAGCAACAAATACAGCAAAAGAAGCTATGCGAATATCTTTCACTCTGTCATTTATGACCAACAAAAGCAATCCAAATGAAGCCGTCACAACAATTGCATGCACTAAGATGATTAATGGCATTCCACCTAATCGATAAAATACAGAATATAAAATTTCTGACAACCAATGTACATTAATATACTTCATCCCCTGAATAGTAAAAGTAAATTGGTCAACTGTGAGGAATTTATGTGAGCTTAACATAACATCACCAGCTTTTAAGTAATGCCAAAAGTCAAGCTGGTCCACAGGCTGAATACATAGATATCCAAAACATGCACCTAATGTCAATAAAATCCACAAATGTTCAATCGTTAACTCTGGAAATTTAAATTTCATTTCGTGTAAAAATTACCCCCTCATGATTCTCAAAAACCTTTTTCCAAAGCTTAGACTTTTCTACCAAAGGTAAGAGAAGCTTTTGCTCTTCTTTACTTATGGCAAGAGTATCTACTTTATATTTATCTAAAAGTTCTCCCCATAAAGCATCTCCCCTGGACACAGCCAAATAGTCACTAAGTATATTCTTTGGAAACACTGAAAGCCATGGGGAAAGAAAAATCTTTTGATTGTCATGTAAAGCCCACATAAAATATGAGCCCCAGGCAAAATTGTTAAAGACCTTCTGACAAGTAGAGCATTTAACTAGCTCATCAGTTAATTCAACTGGTGTATTAGATGCAATCAAATCCCGTTTAGCTTTAGGAACTAATGGG
>JAHFBD010000120.1 GCA_023250175.1 Candidatus Melainabacteria bacterium | reverse complement strand
AAAAACAGCTTATACTATTCTTAGCAGAATTTCAGATCACCAAAAAGTCCCTCAAAAAAACGATAAATCATCAGATTTAAATATTAATTCACTCCCACATTCTTTCTTATACAGACCCGGTGCTGATGGAATTAAAGTAGATAAGATAGTGGTTAAAGCTGGTAAGCAAGTAGGTATGGGCTAAAGTTTTTATTACTTCTTCTTTTTTACCCAATTTAATTTATTCTCTTGTTTTGGTCTTGTTACAGCTAGTGCATTAGCCGGGACATTTTTTGTTACTACTGAACCTGCACCTACCATTGCATTTTCTCCAATTGTTATTGGTGCTACCAACACAGAATTCGAACCTGTTGAAGCCCCATCTTCTACTACTGTTTTACTTTTTTTCCCTGTTACAGAATTATAATTTGCCGTTATAGTACCAGCACCAATATTTACATCCTCACCAATCTTACTATCTCCAATATACGCTAAATGCGCTATTTGAGTGTTATTTCCTACTTGACTATTTTTTATTTCAACAAAATTGCCGATTTTAATATTGTTTTTTAAAACAACTTTATTTCGCAATCTTGCATATGGTCCAATATGATTATTATTTCCAATTTTAGAATCTGTGATATGAGAGTAAGATATATTATTTCCACTCCCTATAACTACTTGTCCTTCAATATGTAAGCTGGGTCCAAGGATATTTTTTAGGCCAATTTTAATTTTGCCATTTAAAAAGGTATTCGGATAAATCACATTCCCACGAGCAATTTGTACCCCTTGCCCAATATAAGTATTTCTAGGATCTAAAATTGTAATGCCTTTTTCTCTAAATTTTTTTATAACCTTTTCATTCATGGTTAAAATTATAGCTTATAGGAGTCTGTTAACAAATCGAGCATATCATCATCCACTCTAAGAACTTTAAAGCTTTCGAAGATATATTAAGTACGTTATCATATAAATATGTCATCAACTACATCAATTACAAATATGGATCAAAGTCAATCCACAAAGTCATATTCACTTCTTACTAAAGGAAAAGATTGCCAAAACTTTATAAACAAAGCAAAAGAACAAAAGCCCTTATTTGTTTTAGTAATTGGTTCCACAGAAACAGCACTAATACCTGGAATATCTGCGGCAGGACAAAATACAGAACAATTAAAATTAACTCCCGCTTTAGATGCAGACTTTTTATTATTTAATACTGCAGAATTTAAAAAAGAACTTCCTATTTCCCCAAATGGTATACCATCGCCAGCAATTATTTCAAAATCTATGATTGAATTATTAAATTTAGATGTTTCTGTAATTGACACCGGAGCATTTATAAAACCTGAGGGTAATCACATAAGCTTAAATATGGGACCAGCAAAATGCCTTTCTGGCGGCAAGGCACTTGATCCTATAAAAAGTAGTTTTTTATTTCAAAAAGGTGAGAAGCTTGCAGCTAGCTTAACAAGCTATCCATATATAGTGGTTGGGGAGTGTGTTCCAGGAGGAACTACAACTGCACTTAGTGTTTTATGTGCTCTTGGTATTAATGCTTTTGATCTTGTTAACAGCAGCTTTCCGGAAGGTAATAATTTCTGGAAAAACCAAACAGTAAAAGATGCCCTTCTAACAAATGCTCACTTATTTTCATCAATAAAAAAAAATCCATTAAAAGCTGCTGAATATTTTGGTGACCCGATGCAGGTTTTTACATGCGGTCTTATAAAAGGTGCACAAAAAGTACATTTACCTATTATGCTGGCTGGGGGCTCACAAATGTTGGCTGTATATCACTTGGCAAAAAAAAATCTTGGATATGATCCTTATGACACTATAGTTGCAACAACATCGTGGATTACAAACGATAAAAATGCTAAAACAAAAAAACTAGCAGAGCTTGTTGGTGCTCCACTTATCTCTTCAAACATTCACTTCAAAGAATCAAAACAACAAGGACTTTATGCATATGAACAAGGTCACATAAAAGAAGGTGTTGGTGCTGGTGGATTATTAATAGTAGCCGACTTACTTAAAAACATCACACAAGCTGAGATCATTAAAGAGATTGAAAAAGTATATTCTACATCACAAAATAATCTTTAAAGAAAACACCCAGTGATAAAACAGTCACTTCACTTATCTCAACTAACGCTCCAAAGGTATCTCCTGTATGTCCTTTAAAATGGTTATCCAACCAATGAGCCCAACCAATACATAGAGTAAAAGATAGAATAACAAACATAAAAGCTGCAATGGGATGAAAAATTGCAGAGTGTGGATTAAGAGTAAACATCACAAGGATACAACCCATCGTAAAAAAAACTAGATTTACAAATAAGTCTTTAGGCTTCTTCACCCCAGCCAAAATAAGAGATGAACTAATACTTGCTTGATTATTACTACCTAAAAAAGTAAATGCATACACAACGATTAGTCTGGAAAACGGAACAGCAATCAACAGTACAAGAAACTCTTTATTAAGTAAAAGAGTGCATAAAGTAACAAGCTTAAAAAGAATTACAAATATTCCCGCCATCACCCCAAAAGCACCTACACGACTATCTTTCATAGCCTCAAGTTTCCTAGCAGGATCTTGGCAATTTATTCCATCAAATGTATCCATTAAACCATCAAGGTGTAACCCACCAGTAAGCATATTCCATATAAACAAAATTAAAAGTGATGAAAACATAACTGGCATTTTATAAAAAGTTAAAAGTTTCGCTGGGTAAAAAAGCATAAACCCTAAAATAAAACCAATTAAAACAAAATATGGTGCTATTCTTCCCCAATCCTCTTTAGTAGCTTTGGGGAGAGGAGGGGCAGGAAACTTTGTTAAAAATAGCCATGCATAAAAAAATCGATGAATTGTCTTTATCATAAACCTACCTTTTTGTTTCTACCTACCGCCGTTTTTTTCGCTGTGCTCCCAAAACCGGCTTTCCAGAGTGCTTCCAATCTGTCATTTATAATACATTACGATTTTACCGAATAAATCGGATAAAATCTTACCTTATAAGTTATTTACTTAGAAATATTACACTAGCTAGGTAGTAACACCTTTTTATTAATTCTAAGTTTAATAGCATCACCATGTGCTTTTAACCCTTCAACATTCGCTAATCTAATCACATCATTTGCTACTTTATCAAAGGCTCTTTTATTAAAAGACACAATGCTTATCTTTTTCATAAAGTCCATTACAGTTAATCCACTTGCAAATTTTGCACAACCTCCCGTAGGTAAACAATGACTTGGTCCTGCAATATAATCACCAATTGATTCACAAGAATATTCACCAATAAAAATTGCCCCTGCATTTTTTATCTTTTTTGACAACACCCAAGCATCTTTTGTAATAATTTCCAAATGTTCAGGAGCTAATTCATTTATTAGCTCAATTGCTTCATTTATATTCTTCACAAGAATAATTGCGCTATTATTTTTCCATGATTGTAAAACTCTTTCTTTATTAGGTAAATCACCTGCCCGCTTTAATAAACATCTCTCCGTCTCAGATGCAATCCGGTCACTGTTTGTAACCAGAACTGCAGACTCAAGTCCTGAACCATGTTCTAGTTGACTTAAAAGATCAATTGCTAAGTGCTCTGAATTCGCTGTGTTATCAGCAACAATAGCAATTTCACTTGGTCCATATAAACCATCAATTCCTACTTTCCCAAACACATTTTTCTTTGCCAGAGTCACATAAATATTTCCTGGTCCAACTATTTTATTAACTTGGGCAACACTTTCAGTACCATAAGCAGCAGCAGCAATTGCTTGAGCACCACCTATTTGATAAACTTCACTTATCCCAAGAAGTTTACACGCTGTTAGTATAGCCCTATGAACTGGGGGGGGCGTAAACAATGCAATCCTTTTAACACCAGCAACCTTAGCAGGTATAACAGTCATTAGTACAGTAGAAACCAAAGGGATTGTACCCCCTGGAATATAAATCCCAACCGAATCCAAAGGCACATACTTATAACCAAGTTTTTCTTTGGTTTTAAATACTTTAATCCAACTTTTTGAGATATTTATTTTTTGAAAGCTTGTAATTCTGTTTATGGAATGTTTTATTGCACCCAACAAATCTTTTGAAATATCGTTTATTGAATCATCAATTAATGTTTGTGCGATTTTTATTGATTTTAAAGTTACTTTATCAAATTTTTTCGTATAGGCTTTTAAAGCTTTATCTCCATTGGTTTTCACGTTAGATAAAATATCCTCAACAACTTTTAGTTCTTTTTGCCTTTTAGACAAATCAAATCGATTAGATATTTCTAAGATTTTTTTTCTTGCTTGTTTTAAATTTTTTATCATTTTCATGGCTCTACATGCACCATAACATGACAATTGCCAAACTCATTTTTCAATTTATCTTCTACTTCATCTGCTACTTTGTGAGCAGTAAATAAATCTTTTGGTTTAACTTTTATCTTACACTCAATAAATGCAGAATATGGTCCACGCCTTGAATAAATATCATAGCAGTCTAATACATCATTAACTGATAAAACTGTTTTTGAAACAATTTCAGGGACAAGCCATGCTTCATCTACAAGAATAGGCACAGTACTTGTAACGATTTCATATCCAGCCTTTGCAATAAAAAGACTAATTAAAATAGCAATTACTGGATCAATCCAATACATACCACGTGCAACAAAAAGCTGAGAAGCTAACACTGATATAGTAATTAAAACATCAGAGCCTGTATGAGATGCATCTGCGACTAAAAGAGCACTGTTTACCTTTTTCCCAATATTTCTTTCATATATCCATACAAATACATTTACAATTAATGTAATAATTAAAAGCCAAACAACTTCTATCTTAAAGATCGGTAATTTTACCGGATGCAACAATCTAGAGATTGACCCATGAATAATTTCTACACAAGCAATAGCTAAAAAGACGACAATGCCAAAAGCAGCAAGAGTTTCAAATTTCCCATGTCCATATGGATGTTTTGTGTCAGGAGGCTCAGTAGCATATTTTAAAATAACTAAACCTACCATGTTATTTACAGTATCAATTGCTGAATGAACAGCATCTCCCCAAATACTCAATGAGCGAGTCATTGCTCCTGCAATAATTTTTATAAACAAAACTAAAAGATTTAATAAAAGAACAATAAAAAGAACTTTTTTAACTTCACTTGAGTATTTATTTGTTACTTGAATACTATCAACATTCACGAGATTCAATTCTAGCGTATTGCATTTAGTAGATAGTATATATTATGAAGAAGAGTAGGAAATAATACGCTATAATCTAATCTATGCGAATTTTAGTTTCAAATGATGATGGGATTTTTTCAAATGGTATAAGAGCATTAACAGAAGGTCTTGTTCAAAATCATGAGATCTACGTCGTAGCACCTGATAGAGAAAGAAGTGCGACAGGACACTCTTTAACACTACATAGACCACTTAGAATTGATGAAGTGAGTCACCTCCCTGGTGTAAAAGCAGCATACTCTACTGACGGAACTCCTAGTGACTGTGTAAAAATTGCAATTGGCGCTATTTTAAAAGAACCACCAGAAATGGTTATTTCAGGAATTAATCATGGACCAAACATGGGCTCTGATGTTTTATATTCAGGGACTGTAAGTGCTGCAATGGAAGGTGCAATTTATGATATTCCAAGTATTGCAGTTAGTTTAGCTGACCACAAACCAAAAGATTTTAATTCTGCAGTAGCTTTTATCTGTAAACTCTTAAATCATATAAGTGGAATTAAGTTCCCCCATAGAACTCTTTTAAATATTAATATTCCTGCCTTACCACTTTTAGATATTGCTGGTATTGAAATTACAAAACTTGGGGTACGACCTTATAATGATTATTTTGAAAAAAGAGTAGATCCTCGTGGAAGAACTTATTACTGGCTAGCTGGTGAAGCCATAGAAGAAAACGAATTGCCTGGTACAGATGTTTTTGCTGTTAGAAATAATCAAGTCTCTATAACTCCAGTAACCATTCACATGACAAATGAAAAGATGGTACCAGAATTAAAAGAGTGGGTAAAGCAAATAAAAATTTAACATGCAAATAAAGCCTACAACAGAAAAATCAATATCATACATTCCAATTGATCTAAGAATGGAGCTAATTGGAGAAACTAGTAAAATTGCTAAGTCTAACAATAAAGCCGGGTTCTATCAAATTTTTTCATCAGATAGCGGAACTGTTTTTTTAGCAAAACAAGAAGCCAAACTAAAAGAAACAATTGAAAAAACAACAGATCATATAATAAATGAGTTATTCACAAAATGTAATTTTACAGAATATGGTTACTTTAAAAACAAACTCCCCTTGATTCTTATAAATACTCCAATTAAAGAAACAATTGAATCCTTAATCCCAAAATTAGCTACAGGAATAAACAAAAACACAAAAGAAAAAAGTAGCTTTGAGCCAAAATTTTTATACCACCATTTAAATGACTCATCAAAACTAGAGGAATTTAGGCTATGTGAATTTATTTGGTATGCATCTCTTCCTGTAAGAGCCAGTCAATATAACCATTTACTAATACTCTCAACCAATAAAATAGAAAAGGAACAAGGGTTTGCTTTTCATTTAGTATCTGAATCTCTTGCTAATAGAGCAATTATTATTACTAAAGACAAGGATGGTTTTGATTCTATTGGGGGAAATAATAATTCAAAAGATATGAGTACCCTAACTTATAAGATAGATGCTACTCAAAAAAGTTATTAGATTTATTTTATAAATAAACCAGTAGCAGGCATAAATGAATTCATCAGCAAAACATATCCTGTTATAGATATTATTACTGCTAACGTAAATGCTGGTGATGCATATTTTTCTAACATGATATAAATCCCTTCTACAAAAACCTTCTATACATAAAACGCAATGCCAAGAAAAAATTGTACACCTAAAAAGATTACTGAAAAGTAAGTTAATGAAATAATAAGGTTTGATTGAAGTTATATTAAGAAATTAAAATGATAATAGCTCAGTTATCTAAAAGCTAAAATGATAATAATTTAAAAAATATCTATGTCC
>JAHFBD010000119.1 GCA_023250175.1 Candidatus Melainabacteria bacterium | reverse complement strand
TAGTTATTATTACTTTGCCAGTTGCAGTTTTAATGTCATTTATTCCAATGTATTTTATGGGTTTAACTTCAAATATTATGTCTCTTGGTGGAATAGCAATTGCAATTGGTGCAATGGTGGATTCAGCAATTGTGATGGTAGAAAATGCACATAAGCATTTAGAACGGTGGGAAGAAAGCGGTAAGAAAGAACCAAGACTACAAGTTATTTTAGATGCAGCTAAGGAAGTAGGAGAACCATTATTTTTTGCACTCCTTATTATTACTGTTTCCTTTATGCCGATTTTTGCACTTGAAGCACAAGAAGGAAGATTATTTAAACCTCTTGCTTATACAAAAACATTTTCTATGTTCTTTGCTTCTCTTTTATCAATTACATTAATTCCTGCACTAATGGGTATTTTTATTAAAGGTAAAATACAAACTGAAACTGATAATCCAGTTAACAGGTACTTAATTAAAATATATGACCCGATAATAAGGCATGTCTTAAAACATCCTTTAAGAACAATTTGTACAGGGTTACTTTTATTTGTTTTAAGTATGCCTGTAGTATGGCAATTAGGTTCTGAATTTATGCCACCATTAAATGAAGGCAGTATTTTATATATGCCAACTACTTTACCTGGTATAGGAATATCAGAAGCATCAAGACTGCTTCAGATTCAAGACAAGTTAATAAAAAAAGTACCTGAGGTTTTATCTGTATTTGGAAAAGTAGGCAGAGCAGAGACACCAACTGACCCAGCACCAATGGATATGTATGAAACTATTATTAATTTAAAACCAAAAGAAAGATGGAGACCTGGAATTACCTGGGAAAAAATAATTGAAGAACTAGATAATCTAGTAAAAATACCAGGTACTGTAAATGCTTGGATAATGCCAATAAAAACAAGAATAGATATGTTAACTACTGGGGTTAAAACACCAGTTGGCATTAAAATATTTGGCCCAGATTTGAAAGTAATAGAAAAAATTGGAGAGAAAATTGAACCGCTTATAAAAAAAGTAAAGGGCACAAGAAGTGTTTTTGCAGAACGTGCAGTTTCTGGTTATTATTTGAATATAAATATTGATAGAGAAAAAATAGCAAGATATGGACTAAAAATTGAAGATGTTGAAATGGTTATTGAATCAGCACTTGGTGGAGAAGAACTAACAACTACGGTAGAAGGGAAAGAAAGATATACAGTTAATATCAGATACTTGAGAGAGTTAAGAGACACACCTGAAAAAATCGGAAATATTTATATTGAATCTCCAATTGGATTTCAAATACCACTAAATCAGGTAGCAGAAGTAAAACTTGATACAGGACCAATGCAAATCAGGGACGAAGATGGTTCTCCTGTAGGTTTTGTTTATATTGATTTTGCAAATAGAGATGTTGGCAGTTATGTAGAAGATGCAAAAAAATTAATTAGGGAAGAATTAAAGTTACCACCTGGTTATGGAATTGAATGGACAGGACAATATGAGTTCTTGCAAAGGGTAAGTAAACGCTTGACTTTAATTATTCCACTTACAATATTTATTATTTTCTTTTTCCATTATGTTGTTTTTAATTCAGTAGTTAAATCACTTATGGTAATGCTCTCTGTACCTTTTGCACTTATTGGTAGTTTGTGGTTCTTACTTTTATATAAGTTTCACTTTAGTATTGCTGTTGGGGTTGGTTTAATTGCTTTAGCTGGTGTAGCTATTGAAACTGCTATTGTAATGGTTGTTTTTCTTGATGAAGCATATGAAAGATATCTTAAAGCTGGAAAACTAAAAACAATAAAAGATCTAGAAGCAGCAGTGCATGAAGGAGCTGTTCAAAGAGTTAGACCAAAACTTATGACAGTATGTGTTGGCATAGCTGGCTTACTTCCAATAATGTGGAGTCATGGAACAGGTGCAGATGTAATGCAAAGAATTGCAGCACCAATGATAGGTGGCTTAATTACTTCTGCTATTTTAGTTTTATTTATTGTGCCTGCAATTTATTTTTTGTGGAGAAAGAGATATTTTTCTCAAACTTAGGTATTACTTCTTCTTTTTTTACTTGCTAGATAATTTGGAGAAGATTCTGAACTTGATTACTAACAAATTACTTAACTTCAATATATAAAGCGTCTTTTATTCGTTTTGGTAGAGGGTTAGATTATGTGGTAGTTTGCTAAATCTAGTTATTTTAATTTCTCCATGTCTAATAATCTAAAGAATACTTTTTTGAACTTGCTTAGTTAAATTCTGCTATTTAAGAATAAATAGTTGAGTTATAATCATTTTGGTATTATTTGTAAAAACGGAGAGGTTCTATGAAATCAAAATTTTTTATCATTGCAATGCTATTTTTCTTTTTAGCTAATAGTTTTCTGCCATCTTTTTCACAAACCCAAATCCAATGTAATGCATCTCAAGTAGTAACGGTTTCTAGTAGGGGTTTTTATCCTTTTGAGGGATCGTGCAATGCAGAGGTTAAAGAGTTTGTACAGGAAGATCCAAGTTTTGCAGTTACGATTACTAATTTTCAAGGACCACCAGTAAAAATTGCACCAGCTAAGGATTTTAGAGAAATTGGAAAAAAGAAAAGAATAAAGGGTGATGGTGTTTATCCTCTCGATTTTAAAAAAGCAAAAAAGAAAACAAATACAGCAGGACTTTCTTTTTCAGGAGGACATGGAAATAACCCAACTACATTCTTTCTTGAAATAGGACCAACAAGTAAAGGAAATTGTACAGCTCCGGTATCTTGTGATACTGACTGCTCTTCAAAGTTTGGCAAATGTTGCGAAGCTAATACTGCCGGAAATGCAGTCAAGTGGTGTAACCCGACTGGGGTAGGAAATGCTTGTGGGTGTATAAATAAAAGATAAGCCTTGAGCTTTTACACACTATTTTCTACAATCTACCTCTTTTAGCACAAATAGAAGTATGTTTTCCTTCTTCTGTAGTATAACTATTTCCTTGAATATCTTTATAGTTCAATAAAAGATGGTTACCCTCTTTAGTTGGTTCATAGTCTACTTCTGAATAAAATGCAAATAATTTATTACCAGGTTTTACCCAGCCCCACTGTGCTTCACATTCAATCTTATGCTTTTCAACGCTGTCAGGTCTTTCAAAAAAGTGTATCTATATTTTTTCCTGTTAATTACTATTTTACCTGTTACTTCTGTAGCAATGTTTTTTAATACTTCAAAACTAATAAAATGCTCATTCTGAAATTGTTTGCTTGTATAATCTTCCTTCTCCTCACCAATTGGTTTGTAACTAATAAATTCTTTCTCTCCATATCTTAAAATGACTGGTCTTAAGTAAGCTTGTACGTGTAGCTCCGCAAGGTTTTTATTAATTGCTATTTGGCTAATACCTACAAAAATAGCAATTAATATAGTTAGAGTATTTAATATTAATGAGCAAAAATGATATATTTCTTGTTTAACAATTAAAGGCATATAAAATAATATTGTAACTCAAATCTAAAATGCACACATGTTATTTGGGGATTACTGACAAATAGTTTTCCATGAAGTTTATGACTTTTTCTTTAGTACCCTCTACAATGGATTCACCATCACCTAATAGCAATATATCAAATGATAGGGATATAAGTTTTTCAAGTTCTTTCTTTGCTTTGTTTATATCTTTGTATTTTTCTTTTGGTAACAATTTTAAATTATCAGCAGGATGACCAATTAGAGCATCACCAAGGATTAAAACTTTTCTTTCTGGAATGTAGAAAGCACATTCTCCCGGAGATTTTTGATCATTCAAATGAATTACTTTTATTCCACAAGCAAGCTTATCCTCATCTTTAAATGTGTAATCTACTTCATTTTCTATATATTGTTTATCTTCTTCATGAATCCATAGAGGAATATTTAGTTTTTCTTTTAAGTTATGTGCATCTCTTAAATGATCTTTATTAGTCAGGTAAATAGCTTCATGCAAAGTTTTACTTTTAATAAAGTTAAAATCCTCCTCATTCTGTTTAACAGGATCAATTAAAACAGTTTTCTTTCCATCAGAAATAAGATAGCTATTAAAGTTATATCCTTTTTCTTCTGAAAATATTGACCATGTCCAAATATTATCGATAATTGCTCTCATGATATTTCTCCTATTAATTTCATTTTAATTATACCTAACCATTTTTGCTATATTAATCCCAGCTAATCTACCCGTAGCCCATGCAGATTGGAGGTTAAATCCACCAGTCAGTCCATCTATATCTAAAACTTCTCCAGCAAGATAAAGATTAGGATTTAATTTTGATTGCATAGTTTTATTGTTTACTTCAGCAAGTTCTACACCTCCTGCAGTAACAAACTCATCTCCTTTTCTTCTTGATATTAAAGCTAACTCAATACCAGGAGATAAGAGATTGCAAATTCTATTTCTTTCGGATTTTGAAACCTCTGCAGATTTTTTATCTTTGGGTATATTAGCCATTATGAGTAACTCTTCAACAAAGCTTTTTGGCAATAATTCAGAAAGTGTATTAAGAATTTGCTTGGCACTATTGTTTGAAATTAAAGCCATTACTTTCTTATCATAGCTATCGAAATGCTCTATAGCTAATGGATTTAGTTTTATTTTTTTAGGAGATAGTTTTGAAATTGTAGAAAAAGCCAAATGAGCTGACAATGCAAAAACTACAGGACCAGAAATACCAAAGTGAGTACATAATAATGGACCCTGAACCTCTTTTTTCTTATCCTTATCTAAAATAAAAATTAATTTAGCATCTGGAAAGCTTAAGCCTGATAGTCTTTTAACCCACTCTTCTTTTATTTCAAAACTGTTTAATGAAGGTCCAAGATTTGTAATCGTGTGTCCACAAGCTTTTGCAAAGTCATAGCCGTCGCCAGTAGAGCCTGTGTGTTTATAAGCATTACCGCCACTTGTAATAACGACAAGATCAAAGTCATACTCCTTTTTATTTGTTACAATTGTAAATTTGTTGTCAAAAGAGCTTACTGCTTTTACTGTTTCAGAGGTATGAAGTTGAACACGTTGACTTGTTCTTAAAATCTTATAAAAAAGATTTACAACATCTTCTCCAATATCAGATTTTGGAAATACTCTTAAATCCTGTTCAATCTTTAAAGGGACTTGATGTGACTGAAACCAATCCATTACATCTTTTGGAGAAAATGCTGATAATGCCGGGATTAAAAATTTACTTCCTCTTATATATTTTGATAATAATTCTTTCTTATCAGTAATTCCAGTAGTTACATTACATCTTCCACCACCACTGATAGCAACCTTTTTACCTAAAACATCATTTTTTTCAAACAGATAAATTTCGGCATTGACTTTTTCTTCGACTAAGGTTGATGCAACCATTAATCCTGCTGCTCCACCACCAATAATTGCAATTTTCATATTGTGATAACTTAAATTTTAACGCATTAGAAAGAGGGTGATAACAAATTGAGGATAATAGGTATAAACTTCATTGCGAGCCGAATGAAATGAGGCTTGGCAATCCCGGTTGGGACTGCTTCATCACTTACGTTCCTCGCAGTAACATATTAAAGCTATCCTTAAAAAGTTTTCATACCCATTGACAAATTGTTTTCTATAAATACTCTTTTAAAAGGTATCTATGCAATGTAGAATTGATTAATATGATTAACCGTATTATACAAAAGCTGAGGTAACCTACATAATGAAAACCATTAAAATGATAATCTTGATTTCAATATTTGCTCTTCTTACAGTTGGAACCGTGTCTGCTCTAAATGAAGATGATGCAAATGTAGCATCGGAGAGTATTTCTGTGCTTACAGACATACAATCGAAACTTAACACTTCACCAAGTACAAGAAGTATATCAAGAACCATTGCTTCAGCTATAAAACAATTAAATAAAGCATTTTCAAGCCCAAGTTCTTCATGCACTTCTATACTAAAAGCCACTCTTCTAAAATTGGAACAAGCAGCAAGTAAACTTTCAAGCAGAGGTTGTGCTGGGTCAAATAGAAAAAAATGTGTTCAAGACGATCTAGTAACTCAAGTTCTTGAGAACCTTCAAAATGCAGTAGAAGATCTTAAAGTGATAGCTGATATAGATGAAAATGAAAATGGTGTACCGGATATCTGTGATGAAGATTCTGATAGTGATAAACTTGTTGGCAAAAAAGATAATTGTCCTCTTGTAAACAATCCAGAACAAAGAGATGTTGACGGAGATGGTATTGGAGATGCATGTGATTTATTCTTTTGCTGTGAAGATAGCAGTCTAACTTTTCCTCTGGAAGAGTGTGAAAGAAGAACAATTCAATCTTGTAGAGAAGAAGGAAATGTAGTAATTGGTTGTCTTGCACCGAAAACACAAATCTTTACTACTAAAACAAATGTAGATATTCCTATTTCAACTTCACCAATATTACTTAATCAGGTTAATGGTCAAGGTCAAAATATAGTGAACTTTGGTACTGGAGCAAGTCCTTCAATAATTATGATAAATACTGGATTTTTCCCATTTAATAATTCTCAGGCTGTTTCAATGGGGTTTAGTGATTTTGGGTGTGATGATCTAGATATAACTTTTACCCCACCTCCAGGTTTTCCAGGCGGTGATTTTGAATTTGGTCCTGCAGCAAATGGTTTTGAACTAGGGGCACGTACTATGATCCAAATTAATGGAGATATGAGTTTTATAGTTACACTAAATAATTTTCCTACCATTGATCCCATGACTGGTCAGCCTTTCAATCCACAAATGGGTGATCAGCTTGGTCTTTCCCTCTTTACAACACAAAATCAAGTGTTTGCTAATTCTTTCTTTAATATTTTTGCAGACTTGGATTTTGATGGTGGCTGTCGTCGTAGTCCTTTAGCTACCTCAGGTGGTAGTGGGAATAGTACTTCTGGCGGAATCCCATTGAATCCATTTGATGAAGGTGGAATAGTTATTCCTATTCCACCTTCACTATTTGGAACCTCATCTGGTAGTGGAGTCCCTCCTGTAGTGGGTGGAACTTCATCAGGTGTGGTTGTAACTATGTCTAGTGGAGTAGCTAATACTTCTGGTGGTACCAGCGGTAGTTTTATTAGTATGCTTC
>JAHFBD010000118.1 GCA_023250175.1 Candidatus Melainabacteria bacterium | reverse complement strand
CAAAGCTTTCTAACAATTATAAAGAGACATTAAGCCAAGAATTATCATCAGATTTAAAAGTCTTAGATTTTATAAACATTAACCACTTACTTAAAATCGTAACTCATTTTCAAGATTCTCAAGCTAAGTTACGATTTGCTATAAGTCAGGAATTACAGTTTGTTGTAGATATTATGAGCATTGCTGATAAAGACTTTTTAATTTCTCTTAGTGATTTACAAGCCAGAATAGAAAAATTAGAAAAAGGAGAGCAGTTAAATACTAAAGCTGAAAAAATAGAAACCAAAAAGGAAGATGATGCAGAAAAGAACATAATCACAGCCGAAATCCCAAAATCAGAAACCTGCTATACACCACAGACTACACAGACACATTCTCTCAATACTGACTTAGATTCAATCTGGAAACAAATAATAGGTCTTATAGAAAGCAATCCTACAAAGACTTTACTCAATCAATCAGGAAGCTATGTTATTAGCCTCACAGAAGATCTAATAGAGATAGGAATAACAAAAGATACTTTTTTACCACGCTTAGAAAAGGATGCAAAGAAAAAAGAAATGATTATACAAGCTATTAAAGCTGCTTGTAATAAAGAGCCTAAGGATATAAGATTCCGTGTAATGCCAAGACAAAAAGAAGAATTAACAATTCAAACAAATGATACTTTAACCGATTCTGAAATTCAATTTAATCCACCACCCCATCCTAACCCAATAATAAAAGAGCAGAGCTCATCTTTAGATGATGACGATTTTACTAGAGCAGTCAAGGATTTACTTGGAGCAAAGAAGGCGGATTAGTTAATCACTTATATATAAAATGAGTATTCATAGTCTATTTGCTATTATAATAAAGCATGTGCTTAAGAAGCGAAGACTAACCAAACATCGCTAAGTGAAAACTGACATAGAATATATAAACTTTTTGTGTAATTTATTTACCAAAAAATATTAAGAGAGTGAATTGATTAACGCTTAACGATTATAGGCTTTGCCCGATTTATTCGGCAAAGCCTATCTAGGGGAAGACATTGATAGATGGAACGCGAAGGGCGTAAGCCCGGAGCGATATTAAAGAAAGGGCCTTTAGCTCAACGGATAGAGTACCTGGCTTCGAACCAGTAGGTTGGGGGTTCGAATCCCTCAAGGCCCGTTTGTTTTAGAAGAAATATATACCGTCTCTAATGTCTTCATATGTCCTCGTAACTGGGGGACACATGAAGGACTTATTAACCCTTGATGACATTGCAAGAGAGTTAAGAGTTTCTAGAAAAACAGTTCAAAGGTTAGCTAAGAGTGGCAAACTACCAGCAATAACGATTTCAAGGCGTGGTGGATTTACTTATGCTGTACCAATGCAAAACTATTTTGACTGGAAAAGAGAGTGGGTAAAGCAAAAGGAAGAGAAGAATTGTTTATCAGATAGAGGCTTCCTCCTTAAAGAAAAAGAGAATTGGCTTGAATGGTGTAAAAATGGATTACTGACTGGAAAGCCTCTTAGTGAAACTACACTTTCCATATATGACTATTTTTTTGATTATTACCTCTCATTATTGCCTAGAAGGTACAAGAAAACCCCACTTGTTTCAATTGACAATATCAGATTAGTATTTGGAAAGATAAACATCCAAAGTTTCAGTATTAAAAAGAATATCTATGATGCAATTAGATCATTTACAAAATACCTAATTACAAAAAGGATTATTAGTCCAGAACTTTTAAACCAATTGCCAACAATTAGACCAAAGAGATTATTCCCACCAAGAAAACCACACTGTACAAATAATGAGTTTGAAAAGTTATTCGAGGAAGCTAGTAAAAGACACTTAGGACAATCACCTTATGATGTAATACTTAACAGTACAACGATTGCAACGATAGTTTTCAGTGGTTTAAGGGCAAGCGAGTTATGCAATTTAAGACTTCAGGATATAGACCTAGTAAATAGGAAGCTATTTGTCTATCTTGGCAAGGGTAAGAAAAATAGATCTATTGGTATCTGCAATAGGCTATATGATTACTTGGTTAAATATTTAGAGGCAAGACCTAAATCCGATAACAATAATCTATTCCTTACTATTTCAAATCTGACTGGTGAGCCTGTACCACTTACAAGAGGGGTTTTACTTCAGAAAGTAAAAAGGCTTTCAAAAAGAGTTGGGTTAGATATAAACCTACATGGACTTAGAAGAACCTTTGCAACAATAGCAGCTAACGCTGGAAAGCCAATTAATATAATTTCATTAGCTTTGGGACATGCAGACTTAAAAACTACACAAGGTTATTTGATGACCACACAGGATGAGGTTATTAAAGAGATGCAGGGGTGGTAGTAATTGCTAGAATAAAACCAATGTTAAAGGATTAACGGCTTTAAATGGAAAAAATAGCTGGCATTCAATTAAAACTTCGGGAAGCATTGACAAAAAGCACAGATACGCCTTTGAAGTTTTTTGTTCATATACCATTTATTGCTGAGCTCGGCTTAATCTTGCTTCTTTGGATTGGTATGGTTACCAAGTTTGATACAACTATATTGTTCTATATGTTTTTAGCTATCATTGGCTTACCGATAGTAGCTATGCTATTAGTATTTATTCTGGTAGCACGTTTCCCAAAAAATCTAACTTATAATAAAGAATCCCATTTGATGGAAGGCTTATTAACTTCATATGGTACCGAAAAAACAGAAGTTCTAGATTACGCTAAATTGTTAATGCTTGAACATACATCCCCGAGCCAATTGTTAGAATCTGCTGAAAAGGATAAGGAGGAAAATGGTTAATAGAATCCTTCTTATTATTCATGAAATGCGTGCTAATCCTATGGAGTTTAATTACTTGTTTTTTTATACTGCAATTAAAGCTGGTGCACCTAGTTGGTGGCATTATATGTCAAATGTATGGATAATAAAAACTACAGAGACTGCTAGAGCTTGTGAGTGTAGACTTATGAAGTATATTTCTTCTGTAGACAATTTATTTATAATAGAGATTAGAGATGGAGATGTTGGAGGGTGGTTACCAGGTGATGCTTGGAAATGGATTTCTGACAACACACCACTTAAAGTAAAGCATTAGGGTTTAAAAATTGAATATGAGTTTATTACTTCTTCAAATCCAACAATCAACTATTTTTCATAAGATAAAACTGGTTTATTTTTTGTAAAAGGCAATTTATTATTTAGCGCCATTACCCAAATTGATATTGGAGCTATAATCATTAGGATGCCAAATAAAGAATTATAAATAGGGTTCTCGCTTTCTAGAGGAATATTAAAAATACCAAAATAAATTACATATACAATGAAGGTTAGTGCAAGGACAATAGCACAAGTTAATAGTGCTATTACATTTAAGAATAATACGTTCTTCCAGTTAATTCTTGACCTTTTTAATGAATGGTATTTAAATACACATCTAATAAAATTGATTGACATGAAAACCGCAAGAATACCAAAAAAAATATTAGTACCTCCCCCCTCAATATTCCAAAATCCATACTTAATCATAAACGTACTAACACAGTCAAAAGATACGATAAGAAAAAGAATTAATGCAAGAACTCTACTAAAAAACTTTTTAGCTAAATAGGATATAAATAAATATAGTAATGGAGTACCAATAAAGCCAATGACAAAATCAGCCTTTGCATTAAGAAAGACAAGAAAAAAGAAGCTTATTAATAAACTAATCCCAGCAATTGTATAAAAACCATTAAGATTTTCTTTAAGAACTAAACTAATATCACATTCATCTTTTATTTCAGGGGCAATTAGTTTTTTAAGTCCTTGTTTCTTCTCATTTTTTTTGTTAGATTCCACAATTAATATTGTAACTTATTAGAGTCAAGGAGAAAGTTAGAATTACTCCTTCAAATCTAAAATCCATTTGGGATCAACTGAGTAAATATCACAGAGTCCTCTGAACTTCGTTACTGTACAGTCAGTCTCAGATCTTTCTATTTTTGCAAGATGGCTTTTACTTAATTTGATTTTATGGCATTCATGCAATGCCTTTATGACACGGAGAATGAATTGACACAGCTGAATTAAGCAAATCCAGAGGATTAATAAGTTATTAACAAATATGAATAGAGAGTTGAATCGATTACTCGTTAGGGATATAGTAAAGAAAGTTAAAAAGCATGTTGTTATATGAATATTTAAGAAATATTAATTGGCTTGATGCTTTATCTGTTTATCTATTAACAGTGCCTTTATTTTATTCAGTTGCTTATTTATTCTATGGTCAGACATTAAATGTTGGTAAACATAAGAAGAGTATTATAAAAACTTTAATATATCTCTGTTTAGCACCATTTGTAATTTCACTGATAAAGTTGTTCCTGCAAATAGGAACAAGTAATTCAAGTGTTTCTCAGTTTCTATTTTTAAATTATCTTAATTTTGAAACAATTGGGAAAACCTATTTGTTTTTAGGGGCAATCTCATTAGTTTTTCCAGCATTGCATATTGTCCAAGTTTATATTATCCCAGGGTTCTTTCTTATATTTGGGATCCCAGCTTTGATCGTTAATATAGTAAAAGAAGAGCGCTTTAACCCAATTAAGATTGTGGTTAGATGTGTAAAGAATACAATAAGCTTTTACAAAGATATTGTTTTAGCTGATCTTAAAGCAGCATCTCAAATTTGCTTTTTTGTTTACTTTCATATTATTCCAATTCTCATGATTTTTTTCTATTGTCTTACAGTAATAGGAACTGCTCTTTTTACGATTGTCGAGCCAGTTATTTCATTCTTTTCTTGGTTCTTTTCTCCTATTCTTTCCTTTCTTAAAATTATTATTTATTCCTTACCGACGATATGTGAGGTTCTGGAAAAGTTTACTTATTTGATTGTCGGTATAATTTTCTGTGGGGCAATATTACTTGCTATGTTAGGCTACTTTTGGAATACTTTTATATCGAAAAACAAAGATTGAACTAAAAAGCTTATAAGCATATAAGTCTACAATTGAATATATAATGGCAAATCATCCATGCGTCCCACTCCCCCCACCTTGAGTTTAATCAAAAAGTTACCGTTGTTCAAGCAAAGAATTAAAAAGTTACCAGACATGTATTTTCTTTTTATTTATAACTTCACTCTTAAGTTGTGTAGAAATATTCAACTTAATAAAACAGTTATATTTTCTTCAATAGATTTAACACGCTTTCTTTTAGTTCTTTCATTGCTACTAGATCCCACTTCTCTAAACTTGGTGTAACACCTTCTATAAATTTGTCTACATCTTCCAAGATTGGTATCGAGGTTGTCCCTTCAACAGGTTTATTTTCTAATAAACAAGCAAGAAGATCGGTAACAATTTCGTATGATTCAAACCTATCGTGCTGAATCATTGCTCTTTTTCTTAGTTCACTTGCATACCATTGTTTAACCCTTAAGTATTTAGATAGTTCTTCAATGGTTTTCTTTTGATATAATTCTTCTCTCTCAATCCCTAACCAGATATCTGTTTGGGATTTATTGCTTTTTAGCTGAAATGAGATACTCATCCCAAATTCTTTACCAAAACTTTCTACCTTAGGTTTTAAGAATTCTGCGAAAAGATTTTCTGCTTCTTTGTCTTCAATAACTACATTAATCATTAATCTAACTCCTTTCCAAGCCAGTCTTTCATGGATTGAAGTTTATTCTCACCTTTGTCGGTTGAATTACCATTGTTGCAATCGTTGTACAAAGATTTTGGTAGTTTAGCAACGATTGCAACAATGGTTTTTTTAGTTAAAAAGATTAATCTTGTTCGGTCTTTATACTTCTTATCAACATAAATACCAAAATGTTCAAGCGCAGGCTTAAGTCTATTTAAAAGCCTTCCCAGAGCATTAGGACTGCTTACCCAATTATATTTATTAGTTCTAATACCTTGACTCACTATCAGTTGATCTAACTTGTTGTATAAATCTTCAGCAGTACCAATCCACTCAGATTTACCAGTCATAAACCTAATGATCATTTGAGCTGGTAATGAAGAATTAATTACTTCCTCATTATGTAATTGAAGGTTTGATTCATATGCACTTAGGAATTCACTGCTTTTATAACCCATTGCTTCAGCAATTGCACAACCCCATTCGACAAAGTCAGCCATTCTGGGTTTATTAGCTAAATTAATTGTTTTTCTTATTTTGATGGACTTAGATAAAACATCAAAGATTGCTCCAAGAAATGCAGGTTTTTCCCTCTCAAACTGTTCCAATACTTCTTTCTCAGTACATCTTTTACTTGAGGAGATTGGTTCTAGTTCAATTAATAAACTTCTTTCCAGCAAGTCTGGTCTGGTAAAAATCATGTTTATCCCATTAATTGCTATGGGTCTTTTAATTGAAAATATTACGTCTTCTTCGTCGGAATATAGTTCCCGTTTTGAAAATGAGTAACCTGAAACAGCTCTACACAAAGTATCAGAAATTTCATTGCTAATATCTGAAACATTGTCGAATGGTAGTAACCAATGATGTGATAAAATCTGTGCCAACTCTGCTTTGTTGTTAACAAGTGTTAATAGTCCTACAGAAGAATTATCTATCAAGCTTTTTAGCAACCTCATCATTGTTGATTTGGCTGAGCCTTGTACACCATGCAGATATAAAACGGTGTGCGGTATATCAGGCACAAAGCATGTAACAATCCAAACAAGTATCAATACTTCAGAATCTGAATTCTTTAAATTAAAGAATTTTAGATAGTTCATCAGGTCAACACCAGCTACAGGTAAAGGCTGAGGCAATTGATGAGAATATCTTCTAAAGGCTATTGGTAGTTGATCAATTACCTCTACACCTTTTTCACTGATTTTTACCCCCTGCCAGTTTTTATTGCAAAGATCGTATAGTATTACATCATCATGGAGAGTAATTCTGTTCTGTAACCTATGCATTTCCCCATCAAAAATTGCTCTTGCAGAGAGGATATTTAATACACTCTTGAGATTTTCTGAGGCAATAAGTTCGTTTGCGGTTTTATAAAATAATCCGGACAGATAGAGTTTAAATTCCTGACTGTTGATCTTCAAGATTTCATAATGTTTTTCGATTTTCATG
>JAHFBD010000117.1 GCA_023250175.1 Candidatus Melainabacteria bacterium | reverse complement strand
AAAATAGCCATGATTTGTCTATCACTAAACCCTAAAGATTTTAAATAAAACAGATATTCTTTATTATCCAGTTCTTGAATTCCGATTTTCTCAAGTTTTTTTATTTCAGAAACAATTTCTTCAAGGTGCTTTAAAAACCACAAATCTATATTTGTTATTTTATTAATCTCTTGTATTGAAACTCTTTTATATAAAGCTGCAAATAAATATTTTATTCTATCTGGAGAGGGTGTTTGAATTAATCTCAGAATCTGTTCTACTGTATTCTCTCTTAAAGACACATCATAAAATCCCAACATCTTATTTTCCAAACCACGAAGTGCTTTTTGGAATGACTCTTTAAATGTCCTGCCAATAGCCATAACTTCACCTACAGATTTCATCTGAGTAGTTAAAGTATGATCAGCACCTGGAAACTTTTCATTTGCAAATCTTGGAACTTTGGTCACCACATAATCTATAGTAGGTTCAAAGCTAGCAAGTGTACTTTTTGTAATATCGTTTGGTATTTCATCTAATGTATAACCAACAGAAAGTTTTGCAGCTATCTTTGCAATTGGAAAACCTGTTGCTTTACTAGCTAATGCACTAGAACGTGATACTCGTGGATTCATTTCTATTACCACTACACGACCATTCGTAGGGTTAACAGCAAACTGAATATTACTTCCACCAGTTTCTACCCCTATAGCACGAATAATTTTGATAGCAGCATCACGCAAATATTGATACTCTTTATCACTTAGGGTCTGAGCAGGTGCAACTGTTATAGAATCACCCGTATGTATGCCCATGGGATCAAGGTTTTCTATAGAACAAATAATAACTACATTATCATTCAAATCTCTCATTACTTCTAATTCATATTCTTTCCAGCCTAAGACACTTTCCTCAAGTAACACCTGATGAACAGGACTCATCTCAAGCGCTTTATCTAAAAGTAATTCAAGCTCTGCCTGATTATACGCAATCCCACTACCACTACCACCAAGAGTAAATGCTGGTCGTAAAATTAAAGGATACCCGATTTCACTCGCTAGACATAAACCATCTGTTTTTGATTTTACAATATAAGACTTTGGGACTTCTAAACCTATTTCCTGCATTTTATTTTTAAACAATTCTCTGTCTTCTGCTAATTCTATTGCAGGAAGCTTAGCACCTATTAACTCAACACCAAACTCTTCCAACACACCATCTTTTGCTAATTGAACAGCAACATTTAAAGCTGTTTGCCCTCCCATCGTCGGCAAAAGCGCATCTGGTTTTTCTTTCTGGATTATTGCACGAACAAATTCTGGTGTAACCGGTTCAATATAAGTCTTATCTGCAAACTCAGGATCAGTCATTATAGTCGCTGGATTTGAGTTAACTAATATGACTTCATACCCTTCTTCTTTTAATGCTCTACAAGCTTGTGTCCCTGAATAATCAAATTCACATCCCTGCCCAATTACTATTGGTCCAGCACCTATTAATAAAATCTTTTTTAAATCTTTTCTTTTTGGCACAATTCATCCTTTTCTTTTTTCAACTCTTTCAAAAAATTTAATATGTTTTGTTCATTTGTATAAAATCGTAATCCGAAACCATCCCAGGCATAATGAGTTGAATCAACATTCCCAGAATCCATCCAAAACACCACAGAGAAACCTTCATGACCCCTTTCTATTATTAACTCAAAGGAGGGTTCAACAGGTTCAAATGAATACATTTTTTTACTTTTCTCAGAAAGAAAATCATTTATGCCACTAATTAAATTTTCAAGTTCATTTATAGGGGTTAAGGCTAATACGTAATCACCGGTACCACAATTATCAAGCTTTTCATATACTAATTCTTTTTCACCCGACTGAAAGACTATTTTATATTGAATCCATGATATTAATTTTTTAACTTCCAGTTTTTCTTCAAGAAAAATTAAACTAAAACTACTTTTAATTTCTTCATCTTCAGATATAAGTTTAGCCATAAAACACCAAAACCCAAACCTCTTTATAACATAGCAGAAGTTAGATATAAATGATATATTGTTAAAAGTGCAAATATATAATCAAATTATTCCTAGTATTTTTCCAAATGGTTCAAGCATAGCTTTAGGAATGTTTGATGGGGTACATCTTGGACATCTTCAAATTATAAATAATGCTACTCAACATGCTAAACAAAATAACTTAACTTCTGTAGTAGCTACATTTTCTAATCATCCACATACTGAAATCACTGGTCAGTCTCCTGTACTACTTACAACATTTGAAGACAAAATCAAATTAATTGAAAACCTAAATGTGGATGCTGTGTTAGCCCTTGAATTTAATTCAAAATTAAGACGAATGAGTGCTCAAGACTATTTCACAAAAATATTAGTTGATTGCTTAAATGCAAAGTTTATCAGTGTAGGGTATGACCACAAATTTGGATTTAACCAGGAAGGAACTACTGATAAACTTAAAGAGTGGGGAAGAAAGCTTGGCATCAGCATAGAAATAACCCCACCTGTTAATATTCATGATGAACCTGTTAGTAGTACTAGAATAAGAAAAAATATAATTGCTGGTCAAGTAAAATCCGTAAAAAAATTACTTGGTAGATTGTACTTTATCAGTGGAAATATAACTCAAGGTTTTAAAAGAGGAACAGAATTAGGTTTTCCAACAGCAAACCTTATGATACCAAGTGGGATTACGATACCTGCGACAGGAGTATATGTAGGTTATGCCACTATCCTTGACATAAATTTAAAAAACCAGCCTTGTTTAATAAATATTGGACATTGCCCTACTTTTAAGGAAGAAAACAGTGAGATGAAAGTAGAAGCACATATTTTAAACTTTCCTTATAAGGAATTATATAACAATAAGATAACAATTGAATTTGTTGACAGGCTAAGAAATGAAGAAAAATTCAACTCAAAAGAAGAGCTAATTAACCAAATCAAAAAAGATTGTTTAACTGGAAAAGAAATTTTAGAAACGATTACTGCTTAACAAGTCCTTAATTAACCTTTCACTAATCTAAATTTAAACAATTCGCCTCGATAAAAAAAGCTATAGAGTTATCCCTATTTTATAAAACTTACAGATGTCGATAATTTAAGTATCTGAATATTATTTTTTCAAGTTTTATAAGGAACAAAAAAAATTAATATTTAGAAATGGCTTTCATTACTTTCTCTTAATTATTTGTATGTTTAATACCAACATCAAATGCCGTTGAGAAAAAGGTTTTTGAAAATGTAGCAAAAGCTACAAAAAAAACAAGGAGGAGAAATCATGTTTATATTAATTAGCATATCGCCAGTTCCATTATCAGGAGACACAGGAAGTGTTAATCCATCACAAAGGTTAGCTGAAATCAGAGGAAAAATAGCAGTTGCAGAAAGAACTGTAAGAGAAATTGAACAAGAGTTAACCGAAGCAATATTAGATCCAAACAGCAATAATGATGCAAACCTTCTCAGACAAGCACTATATTCAGCAAGAGCTTATGAAGGTGAATTAAGAACAGCTGAAAACTTCTGGAATGATATTGTTGATAACAACAAAAAAGCAGAAGACAAAACAAAAGAACTCTTCAAGCCAGCATAGTCATAATTCGGTTCATCACAAAAACAAAACTGCACACAGGTTATTGCCTGTGTGCAGTTTTTATTTTTGTCACAAGTATTATAAAAACAAAAAAGAGAAAAAAATTTAACAATCTTCATAATCTTCCATTAACTATCTTTTGATTTAATTACTATGTTCGTTAACAACGAGAGATAAAAAATATATTATAAAAAAATCTTTTTTTTCTATTAAAAAAAGTTAATTAAGAAATTTATATTTCCATTGTTTTCTCTTAATCCTTTTAAGGGTTAATATCATTATCAAAAAGCTATGTATTAGTTAGTTGATAAGATAAACCAAGGGTGTTTACTTAAAAGGAAAAGGAGAAAATCATGTTTTTACTATCAAGTTCCGTCGTTTTAGTCGGTTTAACAGGAGATACCGGCAATGGTAACCCCACAGCAAGATTAGCTGAAATTAGAGGCAAAATTGCAGTTGCAGAACAATCCGTAAGAGAAATTGAACAAGAATTAACTGAAGCAATCCTAGATCCAAACAGTAACAACGATGCTAACTCACTAAGACAAAATCTATATTCAGCAAGAGCCTTTGAAGGTGAATTAAGAACAGCTGAAAACTTCTGGAATGATATTGTTGATAACAACAAGAAAGCAGAAGATAAGACCAAAGAACTCTTTAAACCAGCATAGTCATAAGTTGGTTTACTTTCTTAGCAGCAAGAGGTGTGGTTTTCCCACACCTCTTGTTTTTATCAAAAAAATTTAATAATCTCCATAACTTTCTATTAACTATTTTTTGAGTCAATTACTGTGTTCGTTAACAACGAATAACTGGGAAACTTTAGGTACATCGGAGGAAACTATTATGCCAACTATAAACTACATCAATCCAGTATCAGAACTTGCAACAGCTCAAGAAGGTTCGGCACAAGCACAACAAGACAATACTTTTGCTGAACAATTAACCCAATTAGCTATTCTAGGACATGGTGATCCTTATGCAGCAAGACAAATGCTAGCTATATCAAGAGCACAAATGGGAAACCAATTACAAAGAGAAGCTTTTTGGTTTGACGTTATTAAAGAAGAAAAGAACAGTATGAAAAAGGCTTGGGAATTACTTAAAGAGTAATTAACTTTAAAAAGGATAATTGTAAAAGGAGAAAACAATGTATATATCCGAACCAGTAACGATAACAGAAATGTATATTGAAAATGATTCAGTAAGCAATAAATACAAAGGCTTACTAAATGCCAATTTTCAAGATTATATGGATTCTTTAGCACAAGGTGGTCAATTACAAGTAAAAGCAGGCAAACTCAAGCAAAGAATATCGTCGGTGGTATCTGGATTAGGAATGGCAGCCGGTACTTTAGGAGGCCCCTCTGGAATCGCTTTAGGATATGGAATTGGAAATGCTATTGGGAAGTACTTTGGAAATGTTGTTTCTGAAAGACTTTTTGGACAAGCAATAGCTGATACAAATGAAATAAACCACGATTCTAAGGTAAGACATGCACAACTAGCAGCTACAATAGCATTTTATGATCAAATGGGCGGTGCTATAGACACATTACGTCAAAATGAAAACAAACGTAAAAAAGACGATCTTCAAGCCTTAAGTGGATAATAGATATATAAATTGGTCTATAAAAGGTCTATAGGTTAGTAAACTTATAGACCTTTTAATTTTTATAGCCTATTGAACTTGCATTAATTATTAAGATTCTTAGACATTAAAAAAAATTAATATTTAAACTATCAAATTTTTCAGCCCATTACCTTTATATAAGTGTATAAATTTTTGATCATGGTTAAACTAAGGTTAACAAGGGAAAATAAAGGATAATAATAGAAAGAGGATAAAGTTATGACTTCAACAAGTGGAGTAGGCTCAGCAGGCGAACAACCAATAAGAACAAATGGGCCATCAGAAGCTCGCCCAATCACTCCTGGTAATACAATAAATACTGGAGCTACAACTGGAGCTAATACTGGAACAGAAGCATATCAATTAGCCATAAATCTTATAAATGAGACATTTGGAAAAAATGCTCTTAGCCCTAATGCAAAAGATTTACTAGCTGGCTTAGCACTTAATATTAAATCAGCTAACACTAATAGAACTATTAGTCCTGGTTAATATATTGCTTTTACAAAATTATCTAGTATCAACCAGAAAGCGGAGATAGCTAATGGCTACATATAACAGAAATCAAATAGAAAATTATTATGAAATAGATTGGGGGCAGTTTTTCTCCCAAAAATCATTAGCTGTATTAATAGAGCTAACATGCCAATCATATAAACTAAATCAAATTCCAACTATTACAATAATTAAAGAAAAAGAGTTAGTTAAAACAAATAATTTAGGGCATATATAAGACTAGATAGCAAGAAATTAGTTAAAATATGACCTGATGACAGACTTTAAACCCCACGAAGCATTAAAAGAAAAAGCTTTAGAAATAATTTTAAATTTTAAGCCTGATGAAAAGCTTGATAAAAATACTGTTAATGAAATTTTAAAATTAAAAGGGCAGTTAAAAAAAGCAATTTCATTTTTATCAAAAGAACAACAAGAAGTACTAGAACTTCGATATTTTGATAATTTATCAACAGAAAAAATTGCACAAGCAACAGGAAAACCAAAGGATAAAGTAACCAAATTATTATTAGATGGAATAGAAGACTTAAAAAGCATTATCAGAAAAGGTATCATAGAAACAAACCCTTTCCTTGAAATAAAACAAGAACCAAAGCTTGCTTCTTTCAAAGAACAACAAACACAAAAGCAAGAAAGAATAAACCAAAATAAGCCTGGGTTTATTGCTGGATTTATAACTGTTTCTATTTTCTTAACAATATTTATCCTCTTTTATTTCCTTGGACAGAAATTTATTTTTAATCGAATGCCATCAATACCTCAAGTAATTGAAACTACAAGTGAACTTGCACAAGAAAGACTTCAAAAGAATCAAAACAAAAAGATTCAAAACAAAAAGATTCAAGTATCAAACAAAGACTCAAATGCTATAAAGATTGCTGGTTCAACAAGTATCTTTCTTCTATCCAGAAAATGGGAAAATGCCTTTAATATTGAATATCCAAAATATCATTTGTCAATTATTTCTTCAGATTCTAATAAGGGAATAAAGGATTTAATAGAAGACAAAGTAAATATAGCAAACTCAAGCAGACCAATTACCTATTCAGACAAAGAAAAAGCTAATGAAAACGGGATTGAGCTTATAGAACATCGTGTAGCTCTAGATGCTTTGGTTGTTATTGTAAATAAAAAGAATCCCATCAGTGAAATTAGTTTGGATGAACTCAAAGCTATATTAAACTCTGATACTAAAACTTGGAGCGAGGTTAGTGAAAGTTTATTTAATAGAACAGTTTTCCCTATTATTAGAGAAAAGGGGAGTGGAACAAATGATTTTGTAGCCAATAGAATTTTAGAAGGAAGTGATTTTCCACACGCTATTCTCAGAGCA
>JAHFBD010000116.1 GCA_023250175.1 Candidatus Melainabacteria bacterium | reverse complement strand
TGCTGAAATAACTTTTCCAAGCAATACACCAAAAGAAGAAATTGCAAGTACAAAAGTTATTGATAAAACAGTTGGGTGGTTAATAAAAGAAGGATTTATAGAAAAATCTGATGTTTGTGAAACTGACATAAAATATATTAAATATGCATACCCAGTTTATGATTTAAGCTATACAAAGAACATGAAGATTATAAATGAATATTTTGATAATCTAGGTATAAATCTTTTAGGTCGATTTGCTCAGTTTGTTTATATAAACAGTGATATCTGCGTTCACAATGCACAAACCCTAGTCAAGAAAATAAAATCCTTATCTAAGAATAGTGTCTAAAGAAAATAAAACAATTGAAAAACAAGATTTTTTAAGCCCTCTTAAATCATCTCCCAGTTTAAGATCATGGAAAAGTACTTTTACCTTATTAAGGACTATCACTGTAAATATATGCAATGAGCTCAGATATACCTCTCGTGGCGTAAGACAAACAGAGATCTGGAAAGACAATGAACAATTTTTAGATATCTTAAAAGAGATTCAGGATAAAACCTTATTAACTCCAAATAGATTATTTACTCTTTATCAGTTTGCAAAAGTTGCAAGCAATACAGAAGGGGATATAGCAGAGCTAGGTGTATATAAAGGGGGTTCTGCAAAACTATTAGCAAAATCATTTAAAGAAAAAGCTTCACACAAAAAAATATTTTTATTAGATACTTTTGAAGGATTACCTAAGCACAATGAAGAGCTTGACCATCACAGGGAAGGGGATTTAGGAGATACTAGTTTTGAAAATGTACAAACATTCTTAAAAGAGCTGGATAACATAATATTGTTAAAGGGGTTATTTTCTAATACTCAGCAAAACATTGCTAACAACCGATTTAGTTTTGTACATATTGATGTAGATCTTTACTCATCAGTGCTTGAGTGTTGTAATTTTTTCTATCCTCGACTCTCAAAAGGAGGAATTATGATTTTTGATGACTATGGCTATGTATCATGTCCAGGAGCAAAAAAAGCAGTCGATGAATTTTTTAGAGACAAGGCAGACACACCTGTTTATTTAACTACCGGACAATGTCTTCTAATAAAACATTGAGACTATTTGTTCCTATTCTATCCTTCTTAATTTCCAAATATCATTTTCTAAAATTTTGTCAGAGTTTATATGCTCTCTCCATTCATTGCGTATATGAACAAATCTTCCTGAGAAACTACACATTTTTGCATTCATAAACTCAGATACAAAACTAACCGGTTCATTAATATTTGTCGTAGTTTTAACTTGTCCACCACCTGAGCGAAACTCCATCAACATATCAGTTTCAACAGCACCAGGTCCCAAACAAACAATTAAAAAATCGCCTTTGCCTTGCAAGTCTTCATAAATATTTTCTGTAATTCTAACAGTCGCTGTCTTAGTTGCAGAATATGCAGGAAAAGCCGGATTTGCATAAGCAGCTCCACCACCAGCAAAAGTAATAATTCTTCCAAACTTATTTTTTAACATTGTAGGTAAACAACTTTTTAATACTGCAAGATTACCTAAAATATTAGCTTTATGACTATCATCCCACAAAGAGAGATCACAGTCCGTAAGAGGACCTTTAGGTCCAAGAATAGCAGCAGCAAGCACTACTCCAAATCTTTTATAAGAAGTCTTACTAGCCCAATCCTTAATAACACTCTCTGTATTTTTATAATCTATTAAATCAACTTTTAGACTTTCAGCTTTTCCACCTCTTGCACAAATATCTTCGGCAGTTATTTCAGCATTATTACTTTTTGAAATGCATAGTACAGGAATATTCTTGCTTCCTAACTCAAGAGCTATTGCTTTACCAATTCCTCTTCCAGCTCCAGTAACAACGACAATATCTACTAAACTCATATTATATGATTGTAAAATACATTCTTAGAACTGTCTACCTAACTAATGGGGAACAAAAAAAGAATTTATTAATTCACTTAAAACATGTTGAAAAAATCATTAATCTTAATATTTGCTTTGGTTTTATTCCAGGATATCTTTTATGAAATCTATCCTTTTGTTTTCGGCTCAGCTGCCAACTTAGAAGAACTCCCATTGTTTTATAAACTAATGGGGTTTGCCGAATATGCAAAAGATGATTATGTTCAAGGACATTTCATAAAATTTGTACAAGTAATCCCTTACTTAACAGGAATAACATTTATTGCTAAAGCATTTCACTGTAGCGACTTAGTTGTTGTATTTTACGTTCTCCATTTATTAACTATTTGTCTAACCTATATTGCTATAAGAGAATTAATTAAAAAGCTTGGCTCTGGTGGAGAAACACAAGTTATAGTTTCAATTATTGGATTGCTCCTATTAATTAAAACAGTAAATGTAATTCCAAACCAAAGAAATCTGCTCCATGACTATCTAGATCCCGAGCTTGTTATACAACCATTTTTATTTTTTATAATTGCTGCTCATATTGAAAAAAAATATTTGAAGTCCTGTGCTTTTCTTTTGATCGGAACAATCTTGCATCCACTATATACAATACTACTTCTACCAGGATTATTTGGAAGTTTTTTTATTCAACTTTTAAAAAAAACAATTGCCTGGAAAGAAGCACTTAAATATACTTTTCTGTACTTTGTTATCGTTATTTCTTATTCTGTTTTTCTTTTAATACAAAGTAATAAAGCTTATGTCGGTGAAATTGATGCCTCTTTAGTAGAAGAGATTATAAGAGGACCTCATCACTTTACTATTCCTACTTTATTTTCATTTGATCAAACAACTACTTATTTTTATATTTATTCACTTATTTTAAGCATAATAACAATACTACTCACAAGAAGAAACAAGCACCTGAAAAACGATTTTAAAGAAAAAATTATCGATCTTTCAATTATTAACTACTCATGGTTTATTTTTCTAATCATCGTTACAATCATTGCTACTTTTACAAGAATATCACTCCTTGTTGAACTAACCCCTTATAGAGCAGGATTAGCAAGCGTAGTAGTAACTTGGGTTTTATTTTGCTCAAGCTTAGTAAATTATTTTAATATTAGTAAAGAAAGATTCTTTAAATCAGACTTCATTATAATTTCAATTGGCTTACTATTGTTTTTTGCACTTTCAATATATAGAATCAATTATCCCGAAAAAGCTATAGAACAATGCTCAGAGAGAAAAGAGTTTATTTCCTGGATTAAAAACAATACTAATTCTGATGATTTATTTCTAAACTATACTGATGTAGATATTAGGACTAAAGCATTTCGCTCTGAATACTATCGTTATCAAACCGGTGGAATAACTACAGATTTACATTTATTATGGTATAAAAAATTTAAAATTTACTTTGATATCCCTGATACTATAAAGCCAACCGAATATCACAGGATGATAGACTATGCCAGAAGTAAACACACGATCAAGATTTCAAGAGTCATAGAAAGAAGCAAAGCACCAATCAATTATATTTTAATTTTAAAAGCTAAAAGATATATTTCACCTGTTGAAGAGTATATGGGTTTACAAACAAAGGACTATATTTTTGATACTGATGGATATAAAAAAGTTTTTGAAAACAATGACTATTTAGCACTTCAAACAAAACAATAAGCTAATCTATATAATCATTATTTAGGTATAACATTAGTAACAGAAGCAAACACGTGTGCCAGTCTTGAAGAATAAGCAAACAGTATACTTGTAACAAGAATTGCCATACCTCCAAAACACACTGCTGAATTGAATTCTGCAGTCATGCTACCATCTTCTTCACTTATAAAAGCTTTGAGCATTTCCATAATTTTTCTCCTTAAACGTTTAACACGCTTACTGTGTGATTCGGAATATAGTTGAGACTGCACATACTACAAATGATTGAGACCTAGAATAAATAAAGTATCTAGTTTAGTACAAATGGCTGATGTAAAAACTATTATCATTAGAAAATAATATTTGTTATCAATTCTCCAGATACAGAACAGTACTGGCTAAGTACAACAATAAAACTTTAAAGAGTTAGTACTAGCCCTATCATTTAATTTGAATTTAATTAAGTATCTAATCTATTACAGTTTAGCCCTAACCAACAAGTGGTAACAATCTAATATAAGGTTCTATTTCAATAGAGTTGGAGAGCTAAATTTGAATTTCTTTGAAGCAATTAAAATGCATTTAAGGCTTGGCCTATTAATAGCTTTTATCGTACCTACTTTATCCTGGACAATTGCATTATTAGCTACACCCATATATGAAAGTCATGCACGATTATTAATAGAAGCAAAGGACTTAGGATTTAATGAGATGCAAGGTCAACCATTTAGATCCATTGCAAATTTCAGTGACCCCATTCAAACACAAATAGAGATTCTTAGATCAGCAACAATTCTTGAAAAAGTAATACATCAATTTAATATGCGCTATAAAAGTGGTCCGAGAAAAGGACAATATTTAAGTTACTTAAGCTTAAGCTCAGGATTAGATATTTCTTCAGATCGTAATGTTGACATTGTCGAATTAAAATACAAAGATCCTGATCCTAAAAAAGCCAAAGATATACTACAAGCAATTACCGATAGCTATGTTGAAAAAACTATTGAGCTCAAAGCTAGTGACACAACTAGTGCAATACGATTCCTTAAAAAAGAAAGAAACAAAGCTGAACGTGAAGCACTAGATTCTAGTAAACGTTTAAGACAATTCGAGCAAAAAAGTAAAACTATTAGCAATGAAGTTAATTCAGAAACAATTAAATCATCCTTCACACTAAAAAGTTTAAGATTAACTTTAAACTCTGAATACATTAAATCAATGTCTATTTCAGAACAATTAGCCAACCAATTAATGACTACTGTTGACGATGCAATTTTAAGTAGCACAGTTAGTCAGGATCCATTTCTTGCTGCATTAAGAAAAGATCTTTATGAAAAAGAAACTCAGTTAGTCAAACTCCAAACAAAAGTTAAACCAGGACATTATCAACTAGAAGAAATAAAAGAACAAATAGATGGAAACAAAAGACTTATTACAGAACGTATTAAAGAATTGGTTGGTAATGAAGTAAATCCAGAATCATTTCCTTATTCACAAGATCCATTACGGGCAGAATTAACTAGAAACTTCTTACAAGCAAAATCTGCAGAACTAGCAATAGAACAACAATTGAATATCTTAGATGAAGCAATGGCTGAAGTTCAGAAAAAATTAGACAGACTACCAAATGAAAAATATATTTATACTCAACTACTTAGACAAAATGAAATTGCACAAAAAAGATTAGAAGAAATTGAAACAAAATTAATTGAATCCAGACTAAAAGGTGTAATTGCCTCTCATATAACGAACATAAGAGTTATAGATCCTCCATCATTAGCCTCAAAGCCTAAATGGCCTGACATTCCTTTAACATTGCTGTCAAGCTTCATTTTTGGATTATGTTTAGCAGCAATTACCATTTACTTGGTTGAATATTTTGATGACGTAATAAAAAGTGTTGATACCTTACCAAAAGAAATGGACTGTCCATTTTTAGGACAACTACCACAAGTACACATAGGAGATTTACCTACTGTTTACCAAGAACCACGTTCAGAATATACAGAAGCTGTACACAGCTTAAGAGCAAATCTTTCATTTTTAGCATTATCAGGAAATAGAAAATTATTGCTTGCAACCAGCTCAAATATAGCAGAGGGTAAATCAACTACATGTGTAAACCTGGCTATTACTTATGCCCAGAGTGGTAAAAGAGTTTTACTAATAGATGCCGACATAAGAAATCCTTCTTTATATAAATATTTAGCAAGACCAAAAGATACTCCTGGAATAAGCAATACTTTAATTAATGAAATTGATTTTTATGATGTCGTACAAAAAAGTATCCTTGGAATAATTGGTTTTGATTATCTACCTAGCGGAGATATACCTCCAAACCCTATTCAATTACTTGAATCAGATAAAATGAAAGAATTACTTGAGACCTCACAACACATTTATGATTTAGTAATCTTAGACACTCCACCACTAGGACTTTTTTCAGATGCCTTATTACTAGCCAAATATGCTGACGTTGTAGCTCTAGTTACAAGATATAACAAAACATCCAGAAAAGATTTAATGGGAGCAATTGATCTCCTAAAGAAAACAGAGGTAAGTTCAGTCGGCATAATTTTAAATGCTGTTCCATCAGGATTACAACAAGGCTATGGCTACTATGGCTATGGAGAAGAGCCTAGTGAACGATATGCTAAAGGACAATCGGCAGCATAAATAAGATCAAAGTAAAAACATGAGAAATAAACATACAAATATATATAAATCAAGGTACAAACAGTTTTTGCTTTGCATTTCTAATATTATAATTTTACTTTTATTATCTATCTTTATTTCTTTAACCTCAGCCTTAGCTCAAGAAGATATCTCTACAATACCTGACACACCCAATAAAATTAAATTACAAGCAACGGTAACACCTCCATATATAATTGGTCCCGGTGATGAGTTAACTATAACTGACAGAACATTAAGAGAATTGTTTGGTTTAGTTGAAACTTATAGTGTAAAAGTCTCTGCCGATGGATATATTTCTATTCCACTTCCAGATGGAAAACAGACACATATATTAGCTGCAGGAAATACCTTGGACAGTATATCCGAAGAAATTAGAGAGCTTTTTAGCAGAACCCTTAAAAACCCTTTAGTCTTTGTCCAAATAAGCAAATATAGAGCTCTCAACATTTATATAGGAGGAGAAATCATAAAACCTGGTGTATATAAAATAGATACATTACCAACTGCAACAGAAAGCTATCCTCTCACTCAAGCTATACAATTAGCTGGAGGGTTAACACCCAGAGCAAATGTTAAAAACATCATTGTAACCAGAGGTTCAAACTCTGAAAAGAAAATTATAGATTTAACAGCATTACTAACGAACAATAACATATCTGATGATTTAATTTTACAGCCTGGTGATGCCATCTACATACCTATAGCAGAAAATCCAGATGATCAAGCAAATAAATATGTTAAATTCTTAGGCAAACTTGCATATGCAGAAATACCTGTAAACGTAGTCGGTG
>JAHFBD010000115.1 GCA_023250175.1 Candidatus Melainabacteria bacterium | reverse complement strand
ATTACAAGAAGAAGGATATCAAAACAAAACTCCAAAAGAAATTGCCCAGGAAATGTTTTCTTATGCAGATGGCTGTTTAATGAGTGCTAAAAAAGATGCTCTTGTTAATATTGGTGGTTTTTTAGCGATGAATGATAGTACTTGGGCTAAGCATTGTCGTGAAGTCGAGATTCTTGGAGAAGGATTTCCTACATATGGAGGATTAGCAGGCAGAGATCTTGAAGCCATCGCACAAGGATTAAATGAAATCTTAGATGAAGAATATCTTAAGTATAGAATTAAGTCTGTTGCTTATTTGGGAGATGGTTTAAGAAAGCTTGGTATCCCAATTGTAGAGCCTCCTGGTGGCCATGCCGTTTATGTAAATGCTTTGAAGTTTCTTTCTCATATACCACAAGAAAAGTTTCCAGGACAGGCACTTGCATGTGCTTTATATTTAGAAGGTGGTATACGCACAGTGGAAATTGGGAGTTTGATGTTTGGAAAAAATGATTTAATTACAGGAAAATTTATCCCTGCGAAAATGGAACTTCTTAGACTTGCGCTTCCAAGAAGGGTTTATACTCAAAGCCATATTGATTATGTTATTGAGGTCTTTGAACATTTAGCTAAGCAAAAAAACAATATTAAAGGACTTAAAATAACTGAAACTTCTAATATTTTAGCGCATTTTACGGCTAAACTTTTACCCGTTTAAGAGTGATTTACTTTTAAAGACCTAAGCAGTAATAGTGATCTTAATAAGATTCTTACGAGATTCATACAAATATTTGATTGAACTTTTACTAAGGATGATCAATACTCTACATCATGAAAATTATTTACGTGTCTGGTCCAATTGTTGGAAATGCAAGTAAAAAAAATGTTCAAAAAGTTATTAAAGCAAATATGCAAACTGCAGAAAAGTTTGTTACTGCATTAGCTAATAATGGAGTTGGCTTTTTTTCGCCCCATTTAAATACGGTAAAACTTACAGGAAAGACTCTTCAAGAGTCTCAAAAATATTATTATGAACTAGATACAGAGTTTTTAATTAGAATTGCAGATGCTATTGTAGTTTTGCCAGGGTGGGAAACTTCATTTGGGGTACGTAATGAAATAAAAATTGCTAAAGAGCTGGGATTACCGACTTTTTATCCTAAATCACCAGAGGATTTAGATGAGATCTTAGAATGGTATAACAAAGCTTCTGAAACTGAAGAGCCAACAAAAGCAAAAGAAAATGTTGATTGGGATAAAGTAATAGATATAAGGCATGCTTTGTCTAAATATAAGTTTGGGTAGGTAGAAGATAAGAAAGGAAATTAATTATGCAGGTAAGTACAGTTGCTTCTAGGACATTTACACCACAACAGTTAGCAAAAACTATTGATCAAAGTGTTTTAAGACAAACACATACATTTAGTGATGTAGAAGCTAATGCCAAACTCTCTTTAAAACATGGATTTAGAGCGTTAGTTGTTGATCCATATTATGCAAAACAGGCAAGGGATTTGCTAAAAGGTAGTGATGTTTTATGTGCATCAGTATGTGATTTTCCTCATGGTCGGGAGACCACAGATACTAGAGTAAGTGCTGTTAAGAATTTACTAGCTATAGGAGTTGATGAAGTTGATATTGTTGCTAAGTATCATTTGCTTTTAGAAAACAATGTAAAAGATTTTAAAGAAGATATAAGAAGTGTTGTAAAAGCAATGAGTGGAGTTCCATTAAAGATTATTTTAGAGGTAGATAATTTAACTCCTGAACAAATAAAAAAAGCTACAAGTCTTATTTGTGAGGTTGCAAAGGAAGAAAGTGCTAAAAATCTAATAGTAAAAACTAAAACAGGTTTTGCACAAAAAGTTAATATCCAAAATATAGATGCTGTAAAATTAATACGACAAGTTTTGGATGAAAATAAACTATATGCAGAAAATATAGAAGAAATAAAAAATGGAAAACTTGGTATTAAAGCATCGAGCGGGATGAAATCAAAAGATGATGTAATTCCAGCACTTAATATGGGTGCTCATATTATAGGTACTAGTAGTGGAGTTGATATCATTGGGGAATCTGCAGGAACGGTATCGAACCCGAACAGTTATTAGTTCTTTGTTACTACCTAGCTAGCGTAACATTTCTAAGTAAACAATTTATAAGGTAAGATTTTATCCGATTTATTCGGTAAAATCTGTAAGGTGTTATAAATAGCAGACTAGAAGTACTTTGGAAAGCCGGTTTTGGGAGCACAGCGAAAAAACCGGAGGTAGGTAAAAACTGTTTTTATGCTATAACTAATAACTTATGGACACTTCGATTAAAAAGAAGTCTAATAGATTAATAACTGAGAAAAGCCCTTATTTGCTTCAGCATGCATATAACCCTGTGAATTGGTATCCATGGGGTGATGAGGCTTTTAAAAAAGCAGAAGCTGAAAATAAACCAATCTTTTTATCAATTGGTTATTCTACATGCCATTGGTGCCACGTTATGGAGAAAGAGTCTTTTGAAGATGAAGAAGTTGCTTCTTTAATGAATGAGCTATTTGTATCTATAAAAGTAGATAGGGAGGAACGCCCTGACATAGATAACATTTATATGATGGTATGCCAGCTAATGACTGGTAGTGGTGGATGGCCTCTGACTGTGTGTTTAATGCCTGATAAAAAACCATTTTTTGCTGGAACATACTTTCCAAAACATAGCCGCTATGGGCGTATTGGAATGATGGATTTATTAAAGCGAATAAGCGAATTATGGAGTACAAAAAAAGAAGATGTAATAGAAACCTCAGCTAATATTACAGAGCTATTAAATCAAGTTTCAAATAATGTAAAAACTGGTGAAATTGATAAAGCTGAAATTCAAAAGGCTTTTGAGCAATTATCTTCTCGTTTTGATGAAGAATATGGAGGTTTTGGTAGTGCACCAAAGTTTCCATCACCACATAATTTACTCTTTTTATTGAATTGTTGGAAAAATATAAAAAATGATAAAGCTCTTTATATGGTTGAAAAGACCCTTATACCGATGAGGCTTGGTGGTATATATGATCATATTGGTTTTGGATTTCATCGCTATTCTACTGATAGGCATTGGTTTGTTCCTCACTTTGAAAAAATGCTTTATGACCAGGCTATGTTAACTATTGCTTATACGGAGACATATCAAGCTACAAAAAATCAAGAGTATAAGGTTATTGCAAATGAAATACTTACATATGTTTTGCGTGATATGAGAGATTCACTTGGAGGCTTTTATTCGGCAGAAGATGCAGACAGTGAAGGTGTTGAAGGGAAATTTTATGTTTGGTCATATACTGAGCTTAAAGAAGTTTTAAGCCAAGAAGAGTTGAACTTGGCTATTAAGTTATTTAATGTTAGCGAGGAAGGCAATTATTTAGAAGAAGCAACTAGAGAAAAAACAGGAGAGAATATTTTATTTTTAAATAAAGCTTCTTCTATTCTAGCTTCAGATATGGGTTTGTCAGTGGTTGATTTGAAGGGCAAAATAGAATTGATTAGAGAAAAACTTTTTAATATAAGGAAGAAAAGAATACATCCATATAAAGATGATAAAATTCTTGTTTCCTGGAATGGGCTTATGATTGTAGCCTTGTCAAAGGCTGCAAGAGCATTTAATAATGAAGAATATTCCAAATGTGCTCAAGTTGCAGTAGATTTTATCTTTTCTCATATGTATAAAGATGGCAAATTATCTCATCGTTATAGGGATAATGATGTGAGTATTGAAGGACATTTGGATGATTATGTGTTTTTAATATGGGGATTAATAGAGTTATATCAAACTACATTTGAAAGTAAATATTTAGAAAAAGCCATGGAGTTAAACAATTACCTCTTAAAACATTTTTGGGATAGTAATAATGGTGGATTTTTCTTTACTCATGATGAATTTAAAGATAATATTGTCAGACAAAAAGAATTTTATGATGGTGCCATACCTTCAGGTAACTCAATCTGCATGCTTAATTTGTTTAAGTTGTATCAACTTACATTAGATATAAATTTAAAACAATATCTGGAAAAACTAGAGCAGGCATTTTATTCTTATATTAAACAATCCCCAGTATCGCATACTTGCTTTTTAACAGGACTAGACTGTGTCTTTAATTCTGCTTCTGAAATAATTGTTATCGGTGATCCTAAAAAAGAAGACACAAAACTAATGTTACAAAGTATTAATGAACAATATTTGCCTAATAGTGTTATTGCTTTAAAAAATCCTAATGATGGTGAGAGCCTAAAATTTGTTAAGTATATAGACTCTATGAAAAGCATTGATGGTAAAGCTACTGCTTATATATGTCAAAATGGAAAATGTAACCAGCCTATAACTGATATAGTACACCTATATCAGTTGTTGACCTGTTAGCCTATTGACTTGTAGAATAGTTGTTCTGAGGTTTGAAGATGATTTATAGATTTTTTGTGAATCCGCATGAAATAAACTGGCAGGAAAAAAAAGCTGCCATCTTAGACTCTGAACAAACTCATAAGATATCCAGAGTCTTGCGACTTAGAGAAAACGATCAAATTGTTTTATTGGATGGTACAGGCTTAATTTATAATGCACAAATCGCATCGTTTTATTCCAGAGGTGTTCAATGCAGGCTTTTAAGTAGGCGCTCTACTAATACAGAGTCAACCTTAAAAATTTCTCTTGCACAGGCTTTGTTAAAGGGTCCTAGATTTGATTACACATTGCAAAAATGTACTGAAATAGGGGTTTGTGAATTTATTCCTGTAACTACTGAAAGAACTGTGGTTCGAGTAGAAGAAGATGGTTTATCTAGAGAGCTTGATAGAAGGACCAATCGCTACCAAAAAATAGTACAAGATTCAGCTGAGCAATCAGAAAGAGGTTTAATACCAAGAGTTCAGGATATCGTTTCTATTGAGGAATTATGTAAACTAAATCTATCTAGTTATGATTTAAAGCTTGTTTGCTTAGAAAGAGCACAGACAAATGGTATAAAAGAAGTTTTAAATGGTATTCAAGATAAAGTAAATAAAGTTTTAGTATTAGTTGGACCTGAAGGTGGATTTACCGATGATGAAGTGAAGCGTGTTTTAAATATAGGTTTTATTGCAGTTAATTTAGGAAAAAGAATATATAGGGCAGAAACAATGGGTATGGTTATATCCAGTATTTTATTCTTTTATTTTAACGAATTAAAATAATTTTATTGATTCAAATCCTGTGGCCTTGCCGTTTGTTGAGGATTCTGATTTTGAGTCAACCTATTAAATAAGCTTGGAGCATGGGCTGGATTTATATATGGTCTTTGGGCTAACTGCATTTGTTGTTGTTTATTGGCAGCGTTGTCTCTATGACGAGGAGCTTCTTCAACAAGTTTAGCAGCTATCTTCATAACAGCATCTTTGAGATCTGCTGGGTTGTTTACAACTTGTTCTAAGTCAACGTTATTTGTTCTTTGCCAGACTATTTCAAATGCTTCTTGTGTAATGTTTTGTCTAGCATTTGCTGCTGCAATTAATCGTAACCTTGGATTTATAATCTTATTTGCTTTTGCATTTATTCCAAACTGTAAAAAGAGATTGTTTAATCTACTCTCTACTGTTTTTTCTGAAATGCTTAAGATCTTTCCAATTGTTTTATTTGATAAGCCAGCTGATACAAGTAATAATGTTGCTGTTTGATCTTCAGATAACAATTCATTTGGTGGTTCTTGTGATGGTAAGTATTTTAACTTTCCTGCATGTAAGCATTTTCCTACTAGTCTTGCTCTTGGATTTAAGTGTCCATGAGCATCATGAATCTTTGCTATGCGAATTAGCATTGTAGTAATTGACTCAATGTTCTTAGTAGAGAAACTAAGATCTTCAGCAATTGAAGCATTTGACCATCCTGAGGCAATTAATTGCAAGACCCTTTTTCTGCTAGGGTTGTACTTAATTAGAAAGTCAGGAGCAATTGTAACTTGAACAATATCTTTAGTTGAGTTATAACCGCTAGGGTTATTTTGATTTTCATTTGTAAACACTTTTTCTCTCTCCTTTTTTTTAGAGTGATAACTGTTAGGCTTATTCCCAGTTTATATAACTTTCTAATCTAAGATAGACAATTTAACTTAGGTGAAAAGTCGGATATTTGTATTTAGTTTTTGATAAAAAACAAACAAATTTCTTAAACAAAGCAATTATTATTAAAATATTAGGTTATTGGGGGGTAGCATTAAGGCATACCTCTTAAATAACTTTAAATGTTAAGAATTGGTAAATTATCCTGTAAATTAAGGATATTTAGTTACTGTCTAGCTCTAATATAGAAGCTTATAAATAAGCTTTTTGCGTGATTTATTCACCAAATAAGCGTCGGAACTGAAAAGCGAGTTGAGCATTAGTGCGAAACGAGCGGTAGGTAGAAACGATATTTATAGGGCTTTAATAAATCTGCTATAGATGAAAAGTATCTTAAATCCTGGAAATATCTTATAATAAACACTTGCTAAGTATCATTTTAAGATTAAAAAGCTCTTTATATATATGTAGGGAAAAACAATGAGCGTAGGCAATTCAAATCTAACAGGAATACCAACAAGAGCAGCCCCTCCTCCAAAAGTGGCTTCACAAGCTAATCAGACAGGCCAAGCTAATCAAAATGCAAATATAGCTAGACAAGCAGCAACTACAAATGCACCAGCAGCACAAGCGGCCCCATCGGTTGCAACAGCAGTATCAGTTTCAGGTGCTCCTGGAGTAGCAGTATCAGGAGCTACAACAGTATCTGGTAAGGGAGGTGCACCAGCGCCTTCTATTCAGGTAGGACAAGCTGCTGCAATGATGGCTGCCGCTGCAATGGCTAGCCCAGCAGCAATGGCTATTATGGGAGCAATGGCAGTTAATACCAGCAAAGGAAAAGTTTCATCACTATCAGGTGATGCTAAAGAAGATTCAGGAGATGTAGAACTAGAAACAGAAGCAGAAGCAAAGGGTGATAAAGCAACAGCTGATGTTAATTCAGCTACAAGTGGTGAAAAAGGTGCAGCAAGTGGTGCACATTCAGCAAGTGGCCCATCAGCATAAATAATAGAGTTAGGAATTGAGAAATAAGTATAGTGCCTAGTGAAAATGTTA
>JAHFBD010000114.1 GCA_023250175.1 Candidatus Melainabacteria bacterium | reverse complement strand
TTATAACAATCCCTGCAATTGCATCACCCTTTATAAACTTGCTAGCACCGTCCATTGCTCCATAAAAAGAAGATTCTCTTTCCAGATCAGATCTTTTTTGTTTGGCTTGCTCGCTACTAATTAATCCAGCATTAAAATCAGCATCAATAGACATTTGTTTACCAGGCATTGCATCTAATGCGAATCTAGCACCGACTTCTGCAATTCTTTCAGCACCCTTAGTAACTACGATAAATTGAACGACTGTAATGATTATGAAGATTATAATACCAATTAATATATTTCCACCGGCTACACAAAGTCCAAATGCTTCTACTACTTCACCAGCATAACCTTTTTCTAAAATTAATCTTGAAACTGCAATATTTAATGATAGGCGTAAAAGGGTTGTTATTAAAAGCACAGATGGTAATACCGCATAATCAAGAGGTCTTGCAATATAAAGAGCAATTCCTAAAGTAACAATTGCAAATGAAATATTTATAGCAAGGGCAATATCCATTATCAAAGTAGGTAATGGAACAAGGATTAGAATGAGTAAGCTAAATACTACTCCGCCTACGAGTACTTCACTTATTAGATTTCTTTTACCCACACATTACTCCTTAAGGTCTTTAGACATTTTTAATTAGGGCATTAAAATAAGATTGCATTTGCTTAGTTAATTTAGTTATACCTTCTTTTTTGTCTTTTTTCCCTCAAGTACTATATTGTCTTTTATGAAGGTAATCAAATGTTTAAAATATAACTTAAATATCGGCAAATTTATATAAAAATCCATTTTATAAGCTAAGAATAAACTAAAAATCCTTCGTTTTATATGTTTTTTGTTTTACCAAAGGATAGGGTAACCCTACAGATTATCATTAGTTATAAAAGTTGATTTATGAGGCGTTGATTACGTTCTAAATTTACTGATTCTTTTACTTGATAAGTTTTCTTATCTTGTGATTCAAAATATGTTCTCATAAGTAAGTCTGCTAAGATACCCATTAGCAAGAATTGAACACTTACAATTATAAATACAGCAGAAAAAATTAACAGAGGCGTACCATCCAGATCTATATTTTTAAATAGCTTTAAATAAACAGACCACCCTGTAAGAATAAATGAAAGTAAGAAACAAACAAATGAAAAACCACCAAAGAAATAAATTGGTTTTGTTGAGTAGTTAGTTAAAAACTTTAATACAATTAAATCTAATAACACTTTATATGTTCTGTTTAAACCATACTTAGATTTTCCAAATACTCGTGGCTTGTGATTTACTTCTATTTCACTTACTTTTGCTCCATTCCAGGAGGCTAAGATTGGTAGGAATCTATGTAACTCGCCATATAATCTTGTTCCTTGTAAAGCCTCTTTTCTATAAGCTTTTAATGAGCAACCATAGTCATGTAATCTTATTCCAGATACCCAAGAGATTAATTTGTTTGCAAGCATAGATGGAATCTTTCTATCTATGGCTCTGTCTTGTCTGTTTTTTCTCCAGCCACTGACCAAATCATATCCTTCTTCTATTAGGTGTAATAGTTTAGGAATGTCGTTTGGATCATTTTGTAAATCAGCGTCTAGTGGTACGATAACGTCTCCTGATGAGCTGTCAATACCGGCAAGAAGAGCTGCACTCTGTCCATAATTTCTTCTTAGTCTTATTACTTTAATATTAGGGTTTTTTAGTGCAGCATCTTTTAGTACATTATAAGAATTATCGATGCTACCATCATCTACAAAAATTATTTCATATTTATATTCCAGGTTTTGTAGAAAATAATCTAACTCATCCAATAAAACTTTTAGACTGATTTCTTCATTGTAAGAAGGGACGACGATTGAGACTTTTTGAATGCTTGATTTAATCATAATTTAAAATAGTTTATCAGGAAATTGTTAAAACTGTAAAAGCAGATTTAATATGATTATTTGTGATTTTATAATGTTTTAGCTTGCAATTTTGTAAAATGTTAAATAAATATAAAAATGCTAATAGATTCAAAAGAAAAAATAGATCCAGAGTTAAGAAAAAAAATTTCAATAGAGCTTTGTGCAAGTTTTACAAAAAGATTAAACCCAAATCAGAATTTTGAAATCAAAGCTGGGACGATAATTGCCATTAAAAATTTCATAAAAGAGTCACATATTGAAGATCCGATTTTATTTAGTTTTCTTGTAGATGCAATAGCAGATCCCGAAAAAGAAATTCGCAAGCTTGCAATAAAGGTGATTGTAGAAGTAGCTAATTGTGAGATTATTGAGTTACTTGAAATTAAATTAAAAGAATCGGATGGAGAAATTAAAAGAGAAATTAGTGAGTTGTTAAAACTGTTGCAAGGTAAGTAGTTTTAATCTTTAACCGCTTCGATTACTTCAGGATGAGGAGTTATGTTTTGCTCTTTGCAAAAATTTAAGTATTCTTTAGAACAATAAGAAAATATTTTTTCAAATTTAAAACTATCTTCCATATCAGACAAATAACCCTTTAGTGAAGGCGGTAATGATTTCATTGGGCTTGACTCAAGTCCTAATTCTTTTTCATAGCAAATTTGTTTTAGTTTAACAAGACAATTTTTTATATCAATTTGTTTTCCTGCTAAAACAAGTGTAATTGCATCTGGAGCATGTGATTCTGTCGGTATGATGTTTAAGAGTGTCACCCGGTATCCGATAAAGTATTCTTGCAAATCTTTTCCAAGGGTATCAACAATTTTTCGAGATGCTATTACAAGTGCATGTACTATGTTATCGGGCTCTTTTTTGTTTGAACTTGGCATATCATTAATTATAAAACATTATTTACCATTCAATTCCCTTTGTATATCCTTGGTAGTGTTTAGATATTTTACCTTCTATTACTGTTGTAGCCATATCTTTAAGCCAGTCCGGGCATAAGTGTCCTGTTATAAGGATTGTAGTATTTGTATGAGTGGTTTCAAAAATCAATTGTGCATTTTTTTCTGGTATTCTTTGTTCTTTGTGATAGAGAAGATCTGTAAGTTCATCAACACAAAGCAAATCATATTCTCCTGATACGACATCATTTGCTAAATGTTTCATACCTTGGTCAAGTCTTAATTGATCTTGAGATGTCCATCCATCAGGATCTCCAAAGAATCTGAAAGTTCCATCTTCTCTTATTCGTGATGAACCGGCAAAAAAATAATCAAAATAATTTGGGAATTGTGCTTTTAAAATCTGATAAATTTTTGATTCACTGGTTGTTTCAAAACATTTTGAAAATAAAATTAGTTTTACTTTTAGTCCAGCACCGAGGGCTCTTAAGGCAACACCATTTAATGCGGTGGTTTTTCCAGGGGCATAACCTAAATACAAACGTATTTGTTCACGCTTAGTTGGACAATCATGAATTGGGCTTTTAGGTTTATCTTCTACTAAAGGCTCATTTATATTTAATGTTTTAGGTACTGTTTTCATTTATAAATAAATTTTTTACTTTATTTTTATAGTGTACAAGACATGATATTGTATCAAAAGTTTCTGTGGGTACGCTATGGATAGTAATTTTATCTTTCTTTACGCACTATATATGGTAGATAGATTGAATCTTTCTTAACCTTATTAACTATTATCTTAATCATTATTTTGTTGAATAAAGTCTTCTAAGATTAATCTAGCAGCTTCTGAATCTATTAGCCCTCTCGATTTCTTTGAAGAGATATTGCATTCTTTAAGGTTTTCATTAGCAATAAAAGAGCTAAAGCTTTCATCAATTGTTTTAATTGGAATTTTTAGCTGTTTTTGTAATGCTTTTGCAAAGTCTAAGATAATGTTTTGCATTGAAGGCTTTTTTTGTTTTTGAGTTTTTAACTCTTGACTTTTTACTCTTTGATCATGCGGTAATCCTATAATAATTAAGTTTATTTCTCTTTCACGAATAATTTCTTTAATTCTTGAAGCTACAAAAGTAAAATTTTTATTTTCAATAAAATCTTGTGGAAATGCAAATATTCTTTGAGGATCAGAAACCGCTATGCCAATTCTTTTTAATCCATAATCAATTGATAAAATACTTCCCATAATTAGTGAATTGTTTTTTTGTATGCCTCCCATAGTATCAGACTAGTTGCTGTGCCTACGTTTAGAGATTCGATTTTTGCTGAGTGAGGGATGGTGATTGTCTCATCAGCAATATTTAATAAATCTTCTGATAATCCCCCTCCTTCATTTCCAAATAAAAAAATATTTAAAGGACTTAACTTTAATTCAGTTAGTTTCTTGTTGCTATTTGTTTTTGTCGCGATGATTTTATAGTTGTTTTTTTTAGCCAAGGATTTAAAAGAATTGATTGTGCTTTTATTATTCTCTAAAAAAGCAATCTTACATTTCAATACAGCGCCAGTACTGGCTCTTATAACTTTAGTATTAAAAGGATTTGCAGAGTCATTTGTTAAAACTATTCCAGCAATATCAAAAGCAATGGCTGACCGTAATATGGTCCCAAGATTTCCAGGATCTTGTATTTCCTCCAATAAAATCAAATTCTTTTTTGAAAGAATTAACTCCTCTGTAGTATAAAGAACTTTTTTTGCTATTGTGATTATTAGTTCGTCGGTTGTTGGTTTGCTATCAGTGGTGAATAATGTTGATAGTAGATCGTTGTTTATGAATATTAATTCAGAGCCAGTTTTATTAGAGGCATTATTTAATATAAATGATTTATTCTTTTTATCGGTGTAAATGGCCTCAATTTCAAGATTACTATTAATAGCTTCTAAGAAAAGTTTTTTACCTTCTATAAAGAGATATTCACTTTTTCCTTTTGATAATTGTTTAAGTCTTTTATAAAGGTGATTGTCTTTGCTTGATATCTCTACGCTCATTTTAATCTTTCTTTGAAGCTGAAAGTATTTTTTCTATGAGATTAAATAATTCAATAGGACTAAAAGGTTTCGTTAAGAAATAATCAGATCCAACTGAAATTGCCCAGTCACGATCAGATTGTTGTCCTTTTGCTGTAAGCATTATTACTACAATGTTTTTTGTGTCAGGGTTATTTTTAAGTCTTTCACAGACTTCAAATCCACTAAGGTGAGGCATCATTACATCTAAGAGGATCAGATCGGGTAGTTCAGTTTGTGCTTTGGTTAATGCTTCATTTCCATCGGCTGCCTCAATTAAATCAAATGATTTATTTACACTTAATGTGGCTTTTACAAGTAGTCTTAGAGATGGTTCATCATCAGCAATTAATATTTTGGGCATATAGTCTCCAGATATAAACTTAATCTATTTACAAAGAGTTGAGTTATTAATAATCATTCACATTATCTCACTAATTATAACGATCTTATGAAAAATAATTACTAACAATAAAAGGGGTAGCACTAACTGTTATTACCTTATAAGACATAATATTATTTTGTCAGTGCGGATTGTACTTGTATGAATCAAATTTAAGTTACTACTCGGTTAGCATAACATTTCTAAGCAAACGACTTATAAGATAAGATTTTATCCGATTTGTTCGGTAAAATCTGTACGGTATTATAAATTGCAGACTAGAAGTACTATGGGAAGCCGGTTTTGAGAGCATAGTGAAAAAAACAGCGATAAAAATGTAAGAATTGGATCTGGTGATGGTAGAACAAAAATTAAACTTATTGCTTGGTGTGCATAGTCATATAACTGAGGATGTATTTATTGAGAATGGCAAACCTGGTTCTATTAGTAACTATGTGAATTTAATTGAAGCTTTTGAAAACTGTAAGAACTTGAAGGTTAATATTCACTTTAGTGGGCGACTGTTGTCAGCACTAGATAAACAAATATCAGGATTTTCTAACAAAATCTCAAAACTGCTCAATGAAAATAAACTGGAGCTTATTAGCGGTGGATTACATGAACCGTTATTTCCATTTATTCCAAAAGATGATAGACAGGCCCATTTACTATTAATGAATAGATTGCTTAGTCATTTATATGGTTATACTCCGTCTGGTGTTTGGACTACAAAGTTTGTATGGGAACCCTCTTTAGCTTTGGATTTTGCAAAATCCAGACTACAGTATACTTGTTTACCTAAAGAACATTTTACTTTTGCTGGTTTGGAGGAAAAAGAACTTTCTGGGTATTTTATTACTGAAGAGGAAGGAAAAAAAATAGCAGTATTTCCTATAACAAGATTAATAAATGACTTAATTGAAAACAGTACTCCGGATGAGGCTGTAAAACAAATCTTTAGTAAGCTTTCTAGTTCTGATGGAGATGTTCCATTGGTAGCATTATTTTACAATGGTCAAATTACAGACTCTGACAGGTTAGAATGGCTGATTAAGTTTTTTCAAACAGTTGATAATAATTGTGATTATATAAAAACACATTTGCTGAATGAGTACTTCTTAAATCATAAGCCAAAAGGCAGAATATATTTACCTACTACACAACAGTCAACATTGCTAAGTCTTAGAGGTTTTTGGAAGCATAGTTTATTAAATTGTATTGAAGCAAATTTATTACATAAAAAAATGCTCAGGGTTAGTAAGAAAATAAATGCTGCAAAAGAAGGAAAGTCTAGATTTAAGGTTATAAAAGAAATGATTAATCAAGCACATGATTTGCTTTTACAGGGACAAAGTAATGATGCTTACTGGATTAGTAAGGTGACTGGTATTTATGAACCACAGAAGCGATATGCTAGTTATAGAGATTTAATTAAAGCAGAAAATTTAATTGATAGTGCTTCCAGACAAGGTACTAAATGGATACAAGTATCGGAAATTGATTATGACTGTGATGGACATGATGAAATTATTATAGAAACAGAAACCAATAACATTTATATTTCTCCTTATTTAGGAGGAGCAATATTAGAGCATGATTATAGACCTAGAAATTTAAATCTTACAAATGTGATTTTAGAAGAAAAAGGAATTGCTAAATCAGGTGATATAAAAGATGATTCTAATTATTTAAAGCTTCATTTGTTAGATCATTTTTTAAATAAAAATACATTATTAGAAGATTGTAAAACTAAGACAATGAAGTCTTTAACAAAAGACATAGTGCTTCCTTATCAGGTCGAAAAAATTAAAGCTAAGGAAGAGACTTGTAAAGTATTACTTAAATTAAATACATGTATAGAAAATGAATCTGAAATTGAACT
>JAHFBD010000003.1 GCA_023250175.1 Candidatus Melainabacteria bacterium | reverse complement strand
AACGCCAAGAAACAATACAGAAGGTTTAAAACAAAATGCTGTATATTTAGATCTTTGTTTTAGAACTCAAGGATTTAGGAATATCTCTGGAAGCAAATTTATTACAACAAAGCCAGATAATACAACTCTAGATATTTTCAATAAAATGATTAAGGCTGGAGAAAAATTTGCCCCCTATACTAAAAAATATTTAGCTATGTCTAATGAAGAGTTTGCTTTAAGTATTGAAAAAGCAATCAAGGGTATTCCAGGTATAACTAAAGATGAAATTGAAGATTGGAAAAATATTGCAGTTGAAAGACTTAAAAAATATAAAGAATCACTATCTAAAGTCTCTGAAGCAAAAGAAAGCTTTAGAAAAGATTTAACAACATTTAATAATGATGCTCAACTCTCTGAATTAACGCCTTATGAATCCTCTTATGGACTAACAGTAGAACGCTTAAAATCAATTACATCATTAAGGGAATAAAAGAAGTGGCTATAGTTAAAACGGAATTTAGAAATTTTCAAATTTCTCCTATAGTAAAAAAGAAGAGGAAAGAATCTTCTCCAAATGGACTTTCTGAAATAAAGTATAAAGGCAAGGTTGAATTTAGGGGAGTTACTGCTACCGGAGAATCTGATAAATGGAGAACTTGCAAAGTAAAATGTAAGTTTTATCCTCCAACAAGAGCACTGACAGATATTAACTTACACTATTTAAATATACCTTTGGATCAGGATTATTTAGAGGATTTATGTAAAGAACTTACAAACTCAATTGAAGCTTACATTACAAAAACATTTTTACCTTTTAGTATAAATTAAAATTCCTAGTTTATTTATGGTAGTACAGGAGCAGGTGTTGCTGCTGGAGCTCTTCCACTGGCTGGTTCTGGAGGGGCAGAATTAGCTTCTGGTGCTAGCAATGCATTATTGGGTGCTGGTACATGTGGTAACACTTGATCAGGTGATGGGATTTGAAGTGTCTCTGGTGATGGCACTTGTGGAATGGGTTTAATCTGAGGTACCACATCCTGTGGTGATGGAACAGAAGGGGCTATTTGTGGTATTGCTGGTGCAGTTACTTGTTGCTGTGGTGCTGGAGGTGCTGGTACTTCTGGTGGTGCAACAGCTTTAGGTGCTTGAAGATTTTCAAGAGTGGGTAATGGAAGTGCATCTCCTAATGGTGCTTGAATTGGTTGTGGTGAGGGAGGAGAACCTGCGGTTGGTGCAGCTTGTGGTGCTGCAGGTGCCACCTGTGGTTGACTTTGTACAATATCTGCTTTCGTAGAACCTAAGATTACTAGCAATTCATTTTGTTCTTGTTCTGGTACATTCAGTTTTTCAAGCGATCCTAATAAATCCTTTACTGTAGCTGCCCATTCACCATCAGTAATATTTAAATGTGCATGTGAGTCTTTCATGGGACGACCTGTATATTTTTGTGGTCCTCCTGCAGACTGACACAACAATTCTGTAATCCGATACTTTAAACCAGGTTTTGTAATTTTTCCCATGGCTTCTACTACTTTTTTATTTGCAGTAATTATTGGATCTGCTAAAAGCCTATCAACAAAATCATCGACAACAGCTGCTATGCTGTATACTCCGCCAAGCCTGTCATATAGAGAAGCTGTGGGCTGTGGAGCAGGGGCTGTTGCTGGTTGTGGAGCAGGAGCTGCTGCAGGCTGTGGAGGAAGTATTGCTGCGGGCTCTTGAGCATAGGATAAGCCAATAGTAAAGGTAGATATAATCAGGGCAAAAATGAAACAAGTCAAATTCTGGATAGATAAATTTAATTTAAATATTTTAAACATTACAAAGCTCCTTTTCCTTAAAAGTTAATCTATTTTATTTGTACCATAGTTTTTAACTCTCTAATCACAAAATAATAGATATATAACGTTATATAAAAATGTTTTGGCGAATCTTATTTGTGTCTTATGTATTCAAAGAGAAATTGACCTGCCCATGCAGCATAGCCATTAAAATATTTTGATGTCCACATTTTCATATCCTCATATTTCATTTTAGGAGAAAGCTTATAAAACATAGTTAAAGCACGTTTTGCCCAAACATCTAATGGGGTTGTATTATCAAAACCTAAACTAAACACTAAAACACAATCTGCAATTTTTTCTCCGATACCTTTTATCTGTAGTAAGTTTTCTCTTGCCTTGATTTCATTTAAAGCCTGTATACTCTTTTTTAAATTTGACTCCATAAGAAATTGGGCAGCACCCTTAATATATTTAGCGCGAAAACCTAATTTACATTTTAATAAATCATTCAGTTTTGCATTTGCTAATCTTTCAGTCTCAGGAAATAAATATATTGTTTTATTATCTATGGTTAGGGAGCTCCCAAATCGCATATTCATAGCACGAATAATTTTTCTTATGGATTGAATATTGTTATTTGATGACACAATAAATGATAATAAAGTTTGTTCAAAATCTTGCTTCAATAGTCGTAAGTTCGGATACTTTTGAATAGCTAGTTTTACAAATTGATCTTTCTGGATCTTTTTTAAAATGTTCTTATAATTGACATCTAGTCTTAGATAATTTCTAACAAACCCAAGCTCATCATTATCCGGGTAGGTTTGCCAGTATAAAATATTATTTTTATGTTTCAGTTTAATGATTTTATTATTGGTAAATCCATAATAATAACCATCTTCAAAATCCCAGGCAAAAGACTGCCCTCCTAAAAGAGTCATGTCTAAGTTATAGTCAGATAAAGGCAGTTTGTTCATTTATAACATCTATAATTTATAGGCAAGCATTAAACCATCTCTTACTGTAAGCATAACGGCTTCAACTCTACGATCGTTAATTAGATGCTTGTTAAATTCAGTTATTGCAATATCACTTTTTTCTTTTGGGTTTAAAACTTTTCCACTCCACAAAACATTATCAGCTACAATTAAACCTCCCTGTCTAACTTTAGGTAAACATGCTTCAAAGTAGTTTATATAGTTTTCCTTATCAGCATCAATAAAAACCATATCAAATAGACCGTTTAAGTTTTTTATTGAATCCAAGGCAGGAGCAAGAATAGATCTTATTTTTTTACCATGAGGACTTTCTGTCCAATATTTTTTTGCAATGCTTGTTGTGTCTGGATTAATATCTAACGTAATAATTTCTCCATCATTCGGTAAGCCTTCTGCCATTACAAGAGTACTGTAACCAGTAAATGTACCTATCTCTAAAACTCTTTTAGCTCCTATGCTCTTTACAAGCAATCTAAGAAATGCCCCTTCCAAATGCCCAACCTGCATTTCAGGTAAGTCAGTTTCTTTATATGTTTCTTTGACTAATCTTTGTAATAAATCAGATTCTTTTACAGTGTGTGCTCTTGCATAGTCTTCAATGGTTTCTGGTATTAGTGTTATCATTTGTTTCTCTCCTTATTTTTTGTATACCCCAAACTAATTATCAAGCGATCTTTTAAGATGTTCTATCTCATTAGTATTTGTTTGATTAATAGATAATGGTGTAATAGTTACATAACCATTAGAAAATGCATTAATATCAGTTTCAGGATCATTGTTCAATATTTTTTCTTGCTGATTAACTTTATACACTTGAAGAAATGGTAGCTTAAGTTTATGGTAAACATTTCTTTCACTTAAAGTACCAAGCTTTGTGATTTTTGTCCCTTTAATACCACTTGCTATACCACTTGGAAAATTTATATTTAATAAAAGTTCTTTGTTTAGAAGATTCTTGCTTCGCAGTTGCTTAATTAAATCTCGAATATATTCAGCAGCAGCTTTATAATCATTTTTATCATTACCTTGCAGAGATGTTGCTATTGCAGGAAGTCCTGTAAAGTGAGCTTCTCTAGCAGCTCCTACAGTACCAGAGTGAAATGTGATCCAGCCAAGATTTTCACCCTTATTAATACCGGATACGATAAGATCTGGTTTATCTTTTATTAAAGACTCAATTCCTAATCTTGCACAGGTAGCAGGTTTTGCTGTGATTGCATACCAGGGAATCTTGTCAGCATTAAAGACCTCCCATACAAAAATAGGCTCTCTATAAGTAATCCCATGTCCAGCACCGCTTTGTTGATTTGCTGGTGCTGCTACAAATATCATGGCTATAGGTGCTAAGGCTTTAGCTAAAGCTTTAAGTCCAGGTGCATTGTATCCATCATCGTTAGAGAGGAGGATGGTAAAATCTGCTTTTGATATTTCTTGATGGTCTTTAGAATTACTAGGTACTACTATACAGATAATGAAAAAAACAAGCACAGTAAATAAAATCAATTTTTTTTTCATGAACAATTAACCTAAAGCTTGCTTTAAATCACCCATTAAATCATTTATATCTTCAATACCCACTGAAAGTCTAATTAAATTATCAGTAATACCAAGCTTGTCTTTGTGTTCTTGTGGGACTTCTGCATGAGTCATTGTAACTGGGTGTCCTATTAGTGACTCTACACCACCTAAGCTTTCAGCTAAGGCAAAAAGTTTTGTAGATTCTACTATTTTTTTTGCTTCTTCTTTTCCACCTTTAATCTCAAAAGATATCATTCCACCAAATCCACTCATTTGTTTTTTTGCTAATTCGTGCTGGGGATGAGACTTTAAACCGGGATAATTTACCTTTTTTACCTTCGGATGTTTTTCCAGGAATTCTGCAATAGCCATAGCATTTTCAGCGTGCTTTTTCATTCTTACAGCCAATGTTTTTATACCCCGCAATAAAAGCCAGGAATCAAATGCTCCAGGAACTGCACCTACAGCATTTTGGTAAAACTTAATTTGTGTATATAACTCACTATTGTTTGTAATTGCTGCACCACCGATGACATCACTATGTCCACCAATATACTTAGTGGTGCTATGTACGACAATATCTACTCCCAAATCAAGTGGTTTTTGAAAATATGGGCTAGCAAAAGTATTGTCAACTGCCATAATTATATTTTTTGTTTTTGCAATTTGACTTACAGTATTAATATCTGACAGTCTAAGTAAAGGATTTGTAGGTGTTTCAAGCCAGATTAGTTTTGTCTTTGGTGTAATGGCGGCTTCAAAATTCTTAGGATCTGTTCCATCTACATAAGTAAACTTAATATTAAAGTTTGAAAACACTTTATTGAATAGTCTTACTGTTCCACCATAGAGATCATTTCCTGTCACTACTTCATCACCAGCTTTTAAAAGGCACAATACTGTGCTTGTAGCAGCTAAGCCAGATGCAAAACAAAGACCATATTTTCCATTCTCGAGAGATGCAAGGGCAGCTTCTAAAGCAGTTCGTGTAGGATTTCCAGAACGGGAGTATTCATATCCTTTATGTTTTCCTAAAGCTTCTTGAGTATAAGTAGATGTCTGATAAATAGGTGTAATGGTTGCACCTGTAGTTTTATCAGGTTCTTGTCCGACGTGAATTGCTTTTGTTTCAAATTCCATATTAGACTTTTGCAAACTCCTTATTTTCTTCTAAAAAATGATCAAGCAAATCAATTTTTGTTAAAAGACCAAGTGGTTTTTGATTTCTTGTAACAATAATAGCTGAATTACCTAAAGCAAACTCATGAAATGCTTCTTCGGCTTCGGTATTTTCATCTAACTCTGGAAAGCGTTTATTCATTATCTTTTCAATAGGATCAGAAATTTGCATAGAACGATCAAACACACCCTGCATAAGAGCAATTTCACTTAAACTCCCAATATAGCTATCGTTTTTTGTAACAGGTAGTTGTGAAATCCCATTTTTTCTCATAACATTGATTGCTTCTTTTACGGTAGCTTTAACATTAATTGAAATCAGTTTATCTCCTAATTCTTTTTTAGATAAGAGTTCTTGCAGGGTAATTCTATATGGACTTTCTTTAGTGAAGCCCATTTCTTTCATCCATTTTTCTGAATAAAACTTGCTAAAGTAAGCCCTACCAGTATCAGGAAGAATTACAACAATTACATCACTTTCTTTTAATTCTTTTGCTACCCTAAGTGCACCACAAACAGCAGCACCAGCCGAACCACCTGCTAAAATACCTTCTTCTTGGGCTAGTTTTACGGCTGTTTCAAAAGCATCTCTATCTGATACTCTTTCAAAACGATCTATCAATGATAGATTAACATTGCGTGGTAAAAAATCTTCTCCTATTCCTTCTATTTTATAAGACTTACTATAAGCCCCGGAATAGATTGAACCTTCTGGATCTATACCAATCACTTGTACCTTTGAGTTTTTACTTTTTAAATATTTAGCAGTACCAGATATCGTTCCACCAGTACCTACGCCAGCTATATAATGAGTAACTTTTCCATCAGTGTCTTCCCATATTTCAGGACCAGTAGTTAAGCCATGTGACTCTGGATTAGTAGGATTTTGAAATTGATTTGGTAAAAATGCTCCTGGTATTTCAGTCGCTAATCTTTGGGCAACATTGTTATAGCTTTCAGGGCTGGAAGTGGCTGTGGTAGGAACTTTTACAACTTCTGCTCCATAGGCTTTAATCAAAGCAAACTTTTCTTCACTCATTTTATCTGGCATTACAAGGATACAACGATAACCTCTTACTGCTGCTACTTGAGCAAGTCCTACGCCAGTGTTACCGCTCGTCGGTTCTATTATTGTTCCACCAGGCTTTAGTAGTCCAGCTTTCTCAGCTTCTTCTACCATTTTTAAAGCAGGGCGATCTTTTACAGACCCACCAGGATTAAAAAATTCTGCTTTTACTAAAATTAACGGTTTTAATCCTTTTGTGATTTTTGTAAGCTGAATTAATGGTGTGTGACCGATTGTTTCTAATATACTTTTTTTATATTTCATTTTTTATAGCACAAAACAAGTTTGTGTCTCCTTCTATTGCTTTCTTTCACCCGACAGATTTGCCCAATAAATGGGACGAATCTTTACTCTGCTAGAAACATATCATCTAAGATAGCACAAGGAGTTAAACTCGTTACTGTCTAGTAGCTATAATGTATAAGATCATAAATTGTGTGATTTATTCACCAAAAAGCGCTATGAGAGAAGAGCGAGTTGAGCATTAGTGCGAAACGAGCGGTAGGTAGAAACCTAAGCTCTAATACAAATATGGCATTTCTTTTTTAGAAACGAATATAATACAAGTTACTATTTTGTTAACCCATATCCTAAAAATGTACCATTAGCAGGATCAATAAATATTTCTTTTTGTCCTTCTTTTCCTTTAACTTCTAGTCTCCAGGTTAATGTACCGTCTTCTCTTACTAACTTAATCTCCTTTACCTTACCAGGATAATTTGAAATAGCAATCTTTTTAGCTTCCTTTTTAGTTATCGTTGCTAATTTTTTAATGTCTTTCACATTATCATCAATATTAACCGAGCTTCTTTGTCGGGTTTGAGCTTGAGGTTCTGGTGGATGATAACCGCATTGTGCATAGGATGAACTTATTGATATAAAAACTGACGTTAAAAAAGCTGTAAGTAATAAAACTTGGATTTTCATATATTCCTCTTTTCTCAAATACAAATATACCCTAAGCAGCTTAGAAATAATCTAAAGATAACTGACAGTAATTTTATTTTAATGTCAAGGAGTCTTTTATACATTTAGCACTATTTGGAGTGAGCTTAAACAGAAGCTCTTTTGACTCTATTTTCATACCATCAAAAAATGCTCTAAATAACTCAGCAAATGTTTCTTGCCTATTTCTTAAATTTGCATACCAAGCTTTTATAGTATCGACGCCATATTGTTTTTCCAGGTTATCTTTATCTCTATTTAATACTTGAATATCAGTTTCATAAGCTTCTTTAAATTCTTTAGTTTCTGAAAACATCTTAGGTTGTGTATAGTCAAAAGCATGTCCCATTTCATGTAGTGCTATACCAAAGACCCTATTTGGATCAGTACTAAGATCATAGTAACTATCTTCAGAACCATAGACTCTTACCCATTGAGGCATTAAAGCTTGTTTAGTATTTGACAAATAAATTCCTCCAAGATTTGCATATAGCCTATTATCTATCCAAGTATTATTTACAAACTCTAATTGAGGCTTTGTAGAATCAATTGTTTTTTTATAGTCCTTTTCTGCAAAATCTGCTCTGTAATAGTAATATGTATCCTCCTCTGTTTGTCCCAAAATTAATTTAACTCCATTATTAACAAGATGGTCTTCAATAGACGGTGGTAATTTTTTTAAATCATTATCTATCGCTAATAAATAATCAGAATGAATACAAGTATGCTTAGGAACTTCAAGTAATGGTGAAAATGTATAAGCCACAATATATTTACCTTTGTAATCATAAATTTCAAAATCACCTTTTAGGGTTGTATTCTTAGTGCTTACTTTTGCAATAGGCTCATAAATACTTTTTGGTTTTTGAAAGAGAGTTTTAATTTGTGGATCATATGTAATTGAAAAAGCATCATTTAATCTACATTCTTTATTTCTTAAAATATATAACCATGAAGGGAGTTGAATATCTAACTTATAGGATTCCGCATATGTTTGATGTTCAACTAAAGTATTTAATTTAATTGTTTCTTTTATTGACAAGATTGGTATGGATGGATGTTGACTCTTCTTACTATCAATACTTGAAGCAGGAGAATTGTTTACAAAAATTGGGAATAATGATACTTGCATAATTGCAGAAAAAATTTAAAGCTCCTCAAAAGGTACATTAAGTATAGAATACAGGTCACAGTCTTTATGATCAAAATGCCACCCAATTTTTCTACTCCGCTGGTTCTGCGGTGACGTTGCTCCTCGAACCAGCTTTCCAGAAAACGCTTGGCTTGACCACATAAATTGGATCAAGCCTCGCTTTATTATGCCTTTCTGACTCATAAATTTACAATTCCTCAAAAGGTACATCAAGTATAGAATACAGGTCACAATCTTTATGATCAAAATGCCACCATTCCTTAGGGTGGACTTTAAAGTTATGCTGTTCCATCACTTTAATTAAAAAGTCTCGTTGTTTGCGCTCTTCTTTTGTACCACCAGTATAACTAGGATATGCTTTTTCAGAAAAAGTATCATATTCACAAGGCATCTTAACTTCTTTCCCAGATGCTAATTCATATAAGGTTAAGTCCACGGCACAGCCACGATTATGAATAGAACCAGTTGTAGGATTTGCTACAAATTGCCTTTTCTCGGGATCAACCTCATCCCAAAATATTTTAGTCACAGACCATGGGCGATATCCATCAAAAACAAGTAGTCCATATCCACGACTCTTAACTTCTTTATTTATGCTTATCAGTTCCTCAGCAACTGGTTTTTGAAGATAGGCCTTAGAAAGTTTATAAACAGCACGGCTTAAAAAATTATTTTTTGTAGCATAACGAATATCCAGTTTTATAGTAGAGTCTAATTTAATTATTTCAACAAGCTCATTAGCCTTGATCGTATTAATAGATTTGCTTGTATTAGCAATTGATTTCATATTTAAAAATAATATAGCAGATACTATAAATAAAATACTCATAGCAACTTTTAAATATAAGTTTAACAAAATAAATTCACTTAGATTAATTATAGTATTTAACACTATAGAACTTCTACTTATTGTTAGTTAAAAATTTGATAAAAAAAAGATTTTTCTATTCATTTAAAAGTCTATTTGCAAGAGGCATATCTAAAATCTTTAATGGTTTAGGTGATAAGCTTTTCTTCGTTTGACTTATATATTCCATAGTATCAGTCCACTTAGAATATTTATCTACGAATGTTTTTGCTTTTGCTTCATTTCCTTCAAGTTGTATTGAAATTATTTCTTCCAACATTTGTCTTGCAACTGTTCCAGATTTTTGTGGTTCAATACTTAATTTGCCACCATTCTCAATTTTAATAGCCCCATTTTCTATAAAGTAACTTAATTGCATTAATGATCCTACCTTATGAGTCTGATCAAGTGTAGGTCTGCTAAGTGGAAGATCATTAACTGCTAATGTTAGATAAATTTGATTTAATTGTTCTTCTGTAAACTCCCCGATATCTTTAAAGTATTTAGAACATACAAGAGAACCTAAATCAGCTTTAGTCTCTTCAAATATATGACCATAACTTCCAAGACTAGTACCCTTATCTTTTCCGGATTCTGTTTTCACTGGTCCTAATGTATGCGACAGTTCATGTAAAATCACAAACCATGAATAAGCTTCATCACTGTACCATGAATGATATTGCGGTTCTACTAGCTTGTCCAGAAGTTTTTCTAAAAGCTTCTTATCATAGCCTTCTCGAATTTCTTTATGGAAAACGTTTCTTTGTCCTTGTCCAAGCTGAACTGAAAGCTTGTCACCATTTGGAAGATTTTGTGCAAGTGTAAGTCCAGGTCTCAATGCAGCATAATCACCAGAAAAATAAACTACATGGATATCACTTAGTGTTTGTTTAATATCTTTTGAAAGATTAACTGACTGAACATATCTTTCTTTCAGAGGCATAAGTTCACTTAAAGACTTAAGATGTTCTTTATATTTGGCTAGTTTTAATGACACCTCTCTATTATCTATGCCAACTCTGACCCCAATAAAATCTTTTTGTTTCGGTGCAATTTTATTTTTATCTAGGAGTTTTAACAAAACCGGGTCGGTTGCTACAGTTCCAGTTAACTCATCTGCATAATTTTCTCTACCAATGGTAAATTCTAGCGGTGAGTCTGATAATGCTGCCCATGCCACATCTGCTTTATAAGAATATTCAGGATCTGTTGAAACTAATGCTTGAGCTTGTAATCGTAAGTAATTAGCAAAAGCTTCATGTGTAGTTTTACCTGCAGCAAGTAATAACTCTTTAGCAGCTGCTTCATACTCTTTTCTAAAATAAATTAAGTAAGGAATACTAACCAGCTCATTTTCCTGTCTAGCAACCACAGTATCATTGCTTAAAATACCTGCTGTTTTATGAATATTGTTTTTTAAATATTCTACTAGTTCCTCCTTTGTTATATCAGAAGGAAAGACATTTTTACCAGGTGTTAACTCTAAGTTTTTAAAAAGTCTAATAGGTTCTGATGATAGTCCATTGCTTCCTTCTATACCATTAAAAATATTAAATATGACAAGTGCTTTTCTTGCATGCTCATTACCGTTTTGTGCTTCTTGTTCCAGAGCAGCTTTTAAAGAAAGATTGTCTTTGTGATCTTGTTGTAAATAAACTTTATCTAAAACATATGCAGCTTTTACCAAATGTTTCAAAGCGAGCTTATCACCTTATTGAAGTTTATTGTAAGCATCTTCTGGATTACAAACAATTTTTAAAGTTAATTTATTTATTATTTCAGCTAGTTCGTTTTCATTTAAAGCAAGCTCATGTTTCTCCTGAACAGAATTATTCAAAACAATAGTAGCCATACCCAGTGCTTTTAAATTTGAACTATCAACAGTACCAGTATTTGTTGGTTTGACTTCAGTTGATGTTTTATCTTCTAGATCTCGCATAGGATTTTGTGCTCCAATGTTATTTTTGCTGACACTATTATTAGCTCCTTCAATACGCATATAAAGCCTCCTTATAAGTCATATAAATAATTTGAATAAACTATAGCTTATTTAACATCTTAAAGCAAGAAAATACAAAATTAAATCTGTTTGTGCTAACAAACTAATATCAATTTGCTAAAACAATCTCCTATTTTCCTGCCTTTCTGCAGACAAAGTTTTGCTTTTGCTTACACAGCTTGCAAAGCGCAAAACTGTCTGCTGGGTGCGGAAAATAGTAAGCTTAATTGTGCGGATTGGTATAATATAGTTTCATAATTAATTATGAAAATTAGAGCTTGGACCCTTAGTTTAGTGGTAAAACATTTCCTTCACACGGAAGAGAGCACTGGTTCAATCCCAGTAGGGTCCATTTTATATCGCTCGTTTCGCACTAATGCTCAACTTGCTTTTCAGTCCTGATGCTTTTTGCTGAATAAATCAGACAAAAAACTTTTCCTTTATAATGCCCAAGACAAGCTTGGGTTTCCATCTGTAAATTCCTTTCACCTGCTCGCATTTGCCGAATAAATCGGACAAATGCTTTAATTGCAAGTACAATATTTATTTTTATTTATTGTTGCAGACAAGCCCATTTATTTTTTTTATCAATATTTTGCTTGAGGTTATTTTAGTTTTATTGGTATTAGGGAAGACCCTGAATTAGAGTTATCCCGAATAGGGAATAGTTTATTTAATCAGTTTTATAAATTCTTAAAGTATAAGCATGAAAACAAAATTCTTTATAAAACAAGTTTTGCTTATGGGCCTTTTTTTATTAGTACAGCTATTAGTTTGTACCCAGTTACTAGCTTGTACTTTGAATACTGATTGTCAAAGTGGGCAAAATTGTGTTGATGAGAAGTGTTTATATGATAATAGTACATTAATCTATCCAATCGCATTACCTCCAACCAATCTAATTCCATCAACTCCTCTTTCAGAGACACAGCCTATTCCAGCACAACCAGTACCTGTATATGTAGCACCACCACTTCCAACCAATCTAATTCCATTAACTCCTCTTTCAGAGACACAGCCTATTCCAGCACAACCAGTACCCGTATATGTAGCACCACCACCAGTAACACCGGTACAAGTATATGTAGAGCCATCAACAATACCAGTAGCTCCAATCGGATCTATCTTTGATTTCAGAGTTAGAGCATTTGATGAAAATGATCCTGCTAACCAATATGATAAAAGCGTTAAGGATGATCCAAGGACTATTAAAACGACTTCTGCATATTGTCCATTTTTATCTCCAGCACTTCCGCCTTTTATAAATATGAAAAGAGATGTGGTTGTGCTTGATTTAGATAGTACTCATATCTGTCCATCTGATATAAAACAATTTTTTACTGAATACAATGAAGGTGATTTAGCATCAGGCTCTTCTATCTGTAATAAGGATTCAAGCGATTTAAACAACTGTGTCTTTTTATCTTTTAACAGTTATAAATTTGAAGATCCAATGGAAGCCAGCAATGAGCCTTTAGAATCTGAGCCTATTACAGCTATTTCAGATCCAATGAATCTGCCTAACTTTGGAGCCAATTTGTTGTTTAGAGCCAACAGAGCAAATGTAAAAAATTTGAAAGAGCAAAAAGAAGGAAAAATCGTAAAAAATTTAAAAGCTCAACAAGGCTCACTAATTTTACCAGCTCCAACACCATGGATTTATTTAGAACCAGATAAGCGCAACACCTTACAATTTAAATGGCCTCGTTGGAATAGCGAAAATGCCAACAATACCAAATCAGACGGGGTAACCGTATATGCTTCTTCTAAACAAAGTCAAAGTTCATATTTCTCTGCTCCAACTAATGTTGTAATTTCACGATTAGTAAATGCAGGACCTCCTCAAGAATGGGAGCATATAGAGTATCAAATTGGAGAAGATCTTAGACAGCTGATGATATCTTCAGAACAGGCTTTAACAGATTTTGCAATGGGTAATGTTTATCCTGACTATAATAATAGTGATAATAGGATGATGGCAGGCAGTTTACGGGTTTGCTTTTATTTGACAGATATGACTACAGAGCTTTGTCCTTATTATCATGCAAATTTTCATGCTTATTTTCCTTTAGCTTTTTTTTATGAAGCATCTAATGCCGCCACAATTAATGGGTCATTTAATAACTTACTTACTAACTGGAATAATAGCAGAACTAAATTTAACCTGACAGCCAGTGAGCCACAAACACCAGTTAAATCGCCCTGGGATCCATTGATGGATTTATCAAGTGTTCCTTGGAATGAAGCAGCACCAAATGATATTGCAAAATTTGCTATTCTTATATCTATACCAGCCAACGATCCTGCACATAATGCTGTTCATGCAAATGATATTAATTTAGCAGCTCATGTACTTCACTATTCTTATAAGATTGATCAGGACAATATTTATAAAGTTAATAATCGTTCTTTGCCTCAAAGTGTTATTGATACTATAAAGGAAAAGGCTACAGAGGCAAAAGCACAAAACAAACGAACACAGTTAGTTATATTTATAGAGGGGCATGGAAATTTGCGTAGAATCGAAACTACTGCACCTATAGGTCTGACTTTAAATTTCATTCCGAATGCTTTTAATCTGCTTTATCCACCACCAGGGACTCCAGCCTTGACCCAAACACAAATAAATATGCTAAATAATGATGAAGCCTTGAGAAGAGAAGGTGCATTTGAACATACTTTTGGTGGTATTCGTGGTGACTTTACAGAAAGTGGATTTAAGACACTTTTAAAAGATAATTTCCAAAATCCTAATAATCCTGCTAATAATAAAGTAGATGATGTCTTTTTAATTGAAGAGTCATGTCATGGTGGCGCAAGTGTAATATAATTACTTGTTTCAGATTTCAGCCCTATAACTCTTTTGCAATTTCAGTAAGTGCCCATTTCGAAGTTTCAGTTACATTCTCTGATTTATCTGCTAACAATTTTACTAAATCAAGGGTGGCACTTTCTGCTTCTTTTCCCATATAACCTAATGTCAATGCACAGCTTCTTCTAACATGTGCACTTTTATCATGTAGTCCATTGACTAAAATTTCTAAAGCATCCTTTGCTTCTTTTTTAAAAATTATACCGAGACTTGCAGCAGCTGATCCCCTAAGGTGATCATTTGAATTGTTTAGAGCATTGATTAGTGCTTGTTTCACTTCTTCTTTAGCTTCTTTTGCTATTTCCTTTAGTGCACATGCAGCACTTATATCAGCATAAGAATCTTCATCTCTATCTCCTAATAAACTTATTATTAAAGGGATTATATCCTTTGCTTCTTTCCCAAAATAGCCTACTGCAATTAATGCTTCACTTCTTGCTATAGGACTAAATTTGTCTTTTCTTTCTATTACATTAGTTAAAATAGGAAGTACTGTTGCTGTAAGGACTATTTCTTTCCCTCCTTTTTCCCTAATTATGCCTAGTATCTTTGCTGCATATTCGCATACGTGTTGATCGGTAGGTTCTTCAGAAAGCATTTTTACAAGTACAGGTACTACATCTACTATGTCTTTAGGCAAAGTATTATCAAATCCAACTTGACGACTAAGCTGGGATAATGCTCTTACCTGTGTAAGTGTATGTGAAGAATTTATTTCCTGAATAAGCATTCCCATTTTAGTTGGACCTGGTTTAATTTCTCTTAGGATAGGACTAGGAGAAGTTGCCTGTTTTGAGCTAAAGATTCTAAAAATATTCATGATGTTTATTCCTTTTCTAATTCTATTATTTATCAAATCCCACTATTTTTATTTTGAGAATTAAGAATTAAAAATCTTTCAAAGTCAACAGGTTGCCCAAATAAAAAGTTTAATCCAAATTGTGTTTGTTGACGTAGTGCATCCCAGTTCACAAGCAGCTTAAAGTCTTTCGGTCCTACTTTGGCCCTCACTTGCCTTTCTATAACCTCAGCGACTTTTATATTATAAGTACCATAGCCACCTAATGTTACCCATTCAGTTAGTTTTACATCTCCATCGAGCGATACGCTTTGCATCCCTTGAATATATTGATCATAAAAAAGTGGTGACTTACCACTTACATATCCTTGATCATAGCCAATCTCAAATGTTGCAGGTCCGACTGTATTATCTAGTAATGGTCCACCTGTAAATATTCCTTGGAAATCGCCTGTTGAATAAGCTCTGAAAGCATTTCTAGTTCTGACTCTAAGAGCTGTATTAAATTTTTCAGCCCCTAATTTAAATATTGGTTTACTAACAAGTGTAATTTGTTCTTCTGCTTTAAAGGCAGTGTTTTTTAAGTCTTTTTTATTATCTTCGGCATTACGCAAAAACTGCTGATATCTGGATGGAAGTATTCCAGGACTACTTTGTACCCAGCTACTTGATGTTCTAAAATTTATACCCGATTCAGTAAATGGTACATGAACTCTTCTTTTATCAACTAGCTCTACATTAATTTGAGCCAAAGTACTACCTAAGAACCCATCGTCAAGATAATGATTATAAGCACTTCTAAACTCTGTATTTTTACTAAATTTTTGTCTGAATTGCCCAACAAACCTGTCCTTGAGAGAGCCATAAGTACCTTCTAGTAAAGTCGTGGGTCCATAAAAACCAAGCATTCCGCCAAGCCCTAAGGCATTACTAGAACCAAGTTGTCCAAATGGTGATAGAGATAGTATATGATAATCAGTTACATTTAAGTTAAAAGTTGGACCAACTGAAAACCCGCCTAAAGCCCCTTGAGTACCTAAGGTAGGAGCTATTAGTGGTGCTGTTCTAACATTTGGATCTGAATTAACTGTTGTTGTAAACTTTGGTACTGCTGGTATAGAAAAGTTTTTAAAATTAACTCTGGCACCAAACACAGTTAAGTTATTAACCGCTTTTGAGTTATCATAAACAATCTTTTGGGCAGTAACTCTATATCTGGGAGTTTTGGTAACATCATCCCAGCTAGGTTTTGCCTTTGCAGCTTTAGAACTTTTCTGACTGTAAAAAGTACGAGGGTGCTTTCTTGCACCAAAACCTTGAGCAATTCTTATTGGTTCATCTAACCTTAATCTCCCATGCTCATATTCAATTTCATTGTTTGGTGAGCTGCTAACTTCTCTTGCTCGTATTATTGCACCTTTAACAATGGTTCTTGGATTTGTCACAAGATATTTATTTGAGGTCACATCAAATTTAAAAGACTCACCGTTTGTTACTATTCCACCACGAGTTATTTTTATGTTTCCTTTAGCCTCTACATGCTGATCAGCCCCATAATAAACTATTTGGTCAGCTTCCAGTTTGGCACCTTGATCAATAATCTGTGCTGTAGCCATTCCTGATGTTACATAAATATTAGTTTCATTATCATATTCAACATCATCTCCCTCAAGCTCTAGATAAACTGCCTTTGCTTTTAAAGTAGAGTCAGAAGTTATTGGTTCTTTATTCTCTTGAATTTGTTTTGCTTTTTTATGAAAAGGACTTTTCAGTACAGCAGCACTGGCTTGTAATCCAGGCAAATTAAATACAAATACTAAAAATAAAATTAAAAAATATTGACTCATAAATATAGGCTTAATTATATAACGTAAGACAGACTGGAAACGTTAAGATACTCCCATGCAATTAAAAAGATTAAAGCTTGTAAATTACAGAAATTACACTGATTTCGAACATGAGTTTAACAATTTAAAAACAATTATTATTGGCCAAAATGCTCAGGGCAAAAGCAATATCTTAGAAGCAATTAACATTCTTGCAACAAGCCAGTCTGATAGAGCAGAAAAAGATAGTGATCTTGTTTTTTGGAATAAAGAACATTCTCTTATTTTTGCAAATATTGAGACAATAGATGCAGAATTAAATATTGCACTACAAATAAACCCTACAGGAAGAAGAAAGTTAAAAATAAATGATGTGCCAAAACGTGCCCCGCAGGCTGATCTTGTTGGGAACTTTTTTGCAGTTATGTTTTCATGTGATGATTTGTATCTGATCAAGGGTTCACCAAGTATTCGTAGGAGTTGGCTGGACTCCATTCTCTTTCAACTAGATAAAAAATATCACAAAACACTCCTTGACTATCAAAAGTCGATCGCACAAAAAAATGCACTTTTAAAACAATCCCACGAAGCGATGTTATCCAGGAAAGCTTTAAAAGAACAATTAGATGTTTGGAATACACAGATTTTAAATTTTGGGACAGATATTATTTTTACCCGGTTGAATTTTATTGATGAAATAAAGCCAATAGCAAAAGACTTTCAAAGAAAGATATCAAAAGATACAGAAGCCTTGGACATAATTTACAAATCATCAATTCTTCAGTCCTCAGTTTTTAGTCATCAGGACTTATTGACTCTTTTTAAAGCAACTCTTGATAAATCTTTTGAAGAAGAGCTTATGCGAGGACAGTCATTGGTAGGTCCACATCGAGATGATGCAATCTTCATGATTAATGAAAAAGAAGCTAAATCATTTGCAAGTCAAGGACAACAACGCTCTACTATACTTTCCATTAAACTTGCAGAATTAAAAATAATTGAAAAAAGAAAGGGAGAGGTACCCGTCTTACTTTTAGATGATGTCTTTGCTGAGTTGGATGAAAACAGGCAAGACTTTTTATTGCATAACTTACCGAGAAATATACAAACATTTTTAACAACTACACATATAAGTGATATTCAAAAAGAATTTTTAAAAGATGCACAGATAATTGAAATTCAAAATGGACAAGTTCTTCAATCAGAGTGTAAACTAGCTTAATTACGAAAATGAATAATCCCCCGCGACAAAAAAGATCTAAAAGTGACTTAATAAAAGTAAGTGAAGTTATAAATATAGTTAAAGATAGTTTAGGGCTTGAAAAAAGTTTTAAAATACAAGCATTAAAAGAGCTTTGGCCATTAGTAACAAGCTTTGATATTGCCAAGCATAGCCAGCCAGCTTATTTTGATAGAGAAAATAATCTTGTAATTGCAGTAACAAGTGGGGCTTTAGCAATGGAGTTATCTATGAAAAAAAATAATATTTTAGAGTGTTTAAAACAAGCCACAAAAAATACAGATCTCTCTTTTAAAGATATTAGATTTATAAATAAAAGCAGTTAAAGCCTTGAATTTTGCTTGTATTTAAGTAGAATTCTGACTTTAAGAATGGTACCATTAAAGCTCAGATTTAAATTTATTTATGTCAAAAACTGAAACAACAAAAGATAAGACTATACAAGGTAATGGCTCATACTCAGCAAGTGATATAGAGGTTTTAGAAGGTTTAGATGCTGTAAGACGACGCCCGGGAATGTATATAGGGGGTGTCGATCAAAAAGCATTACATCATTGTATTTATGAAATTGTTGATAACTCTGTAGATGAAGCATTAGCAGGTTATTGTAATGAAATCAAAGTTACTATTAATGCAGATACTTCAATTTCAGTAGAAGATAATGGACGAGGAGTACCAGTAGAAAAAGTTACTAAAACGGGACTGTCAGGAGTAGAAACAGTTTTTACAGTTCTTCATTCAGGTGGAAAATTTGGTACAAGTGCTAGCTATAAAGTGTCTGGTGGTTTGCATGGTGTTGGTGCATCTTGTGTAAATGCTGTCTCTTCTAAGATGCAGGTAGAAGTATATAGAGATCATAAAATTCACTTTGTTGAATTTTATGGAGATAATCCGGATGACATTGCTGGTAAAAGTAAAGAACCACTAAAAGTTATAGGAAAGAGTGATAAGACTGGTACAAAAGTTACTTTTTGGCCTGATCCAAAAATATTTAAAGAGCAAGAAACAGGAGTAATGCCTGTTTGTAACCGAGAAGTAATAGCTGCAAGATTAAGAGAAATGACTTTTTTAAATAAAGCTCTCAAAATAATATTTACAGACGAAAGATTAGAAAAAAACAATTCTCACTATCAAGAGATTTATTTTTATGAGGGTGGAATTAAGAGCTATGTTCAATTCTTAAACTCAACAAAAGCCTGCCTTCATAAAGAAGTTATTTATTTTGAGGGGGTAAAAGAAGATGTTATAGCTGAAATTGCTATGCAATATACAGACACATATAGCGAATCGATCTTTGCATTTGCAAATAATATAAACAACCCAGATGGTGGAACACATTTAACAGGACTTAGAAATGCTCTAACTAGAATAATAAATGACTATGCAAGAAGCTCAGAAATATTAAAAGAAAACGATGTAAACCTTGTTGGTGAAGATGTTAGAGAAGGTTTAACTGCGATTATTTCAGTAAAGGTTAAAGATCCACAATTTGAAAGCCAGACAAAAGTCAAGCTTTTAAATAATGAAGTTCAAACTGCTGTAATGTCTATATTAAGTGAAGGACTAAAGGATTGGCTTGATAGGAATCCAAAAGAATCAAAAATAATTATCCAGAAAGCTGTCCAGGCAAGAGATGCTCGTGAAGCTGCAAGGAAAGCTAAAAATTTAATAAGAAGACAATCTGTCTTAGAATCTGCTGGCGGACTTCCTGGCAAGCTTGCTGATTGTACAAGTCGTGATTCAGAAAAGTGTGAGCTATTTATTGTAGAAGGTGATTCAGCCGGAGGCTCAGCAAAGCAAGGGCGTGAAAGGATGTACCAGGCTATCCTTCCTTTGCGGGGAAAAATATTAAATGTGGAGCGAGCAAGAATTGGGAGAATCTATGACAATACTGAAATACAGGCTCTCATCCAAGCTACAGGCTTATCAACAGTTGGTGATGATGTTTTAAGACCAAACATAGATGAGCTTGACTTAAGCAAGCTACGATATCACAAGATTATAATCATGACAGATGCTGACGTAGACGGAGCTCACATTAGAACCTTATTACTAACATTCTTTTTTAGATATGCAAGACCTGTAATTGAAAATGGTTACATGTATATTGCACAACCACCTTTATATAAGATTGAAAAAAATAAAAAGATAATTTATTGCTATAACGAACATCAGCTAGAGTTAGCTAAAGCTGAACTTGGAGAAAAGACAAATGTCCAAAGGTTTAAAGGGCTTGGGGAAATGATGCCAGAGCAATTATGGGAAACCACTATGAATCCTGAAAAAAGAACATTAAAACAAGTCTCTTTTGAAGATGCTGCTGAAGCAGATAGAATCTTTGATGTTTTAATGGGTGATGCTGTAGGACCAAGACGTGAATTTATAGAAGAACATGCAGGGCTAGCAGTCCTAGATGTTTAAAGCTATTTAAAGAATTTTCCTTAATCTAAATCTGATTTGTTGATTAAATTAATTTAATGTTGCAACGCTTGATATCCTAATATAGATAAGATATAGTTTTAAACAATTTCAGTTATAAAAAAAGATGTCAATAATTGCAAAAATCGCAAGTATTCCTAGCCAATTCATTCAAGAATTAAAAGTCCGTCGCCGCATTGGAAAATATCTAGAAATATTAAACCAAACTGACCCAACTAAACTAAAAGAAAATGGACTAGATCCTGCACAAACCCCAAGATTAAATTGTGGACAAGCCTTAGAAAAATTCTTAGCACTCCCTAAAACAACTAGATTAGCGGCTTATGTTAATTTGATGAAATCTTTTAATTCTCATGATTTAGCAATGCTTACTGATCCAGACTCAAGAGTTATAGAAATTAATGAAAGACTAGTTGCTGGACAATTGTTAATTCAAAAAGGAGTTGACCCCAAAGATCTAGAGCTTGAATTAAAAGTAGTGAAAGATGAAGAAGACTTTCCCATAACAGGAAAAAACATTGATAAGAATACAAAAGAAAATGATGGTTTACTTAGAGCAGAACTTGCAGAAGCACTTATAAAATCTGGATATAAAAGTGAAGAGCTTATAGGAGCACTTAAAGAAATATTAAACAATATGATAGGTGACCCTTTGTTATCTAAGATTCTTGAAAATGGTTTAGATAAAAAAAATACAAACTTTTATCTTACTGACTTTTTATATTTTTTATCGGAACTATATCAGCTTGATAAACAATCTGCAGAAGCAATAATGAAACCATTTGGTATTTCAGAGAAAGACATAACACATAATTTTAATTAAACACCTAAGATTTATCGTAATAACCAAGTAAGACCAATAAAGTCAATTTTAAAAATTAACTATCCTTGTGCTTTTTACATAAATTTAGGAAAATACAATTGTAGTCCTAACTCTTTTATTATAGAAAGGTCATATAAATGGTAGAAACCTTAATTAAAAAACAAACAAGCGAAAACCCTTTGTTAGCAGATATGAATGGAAAAAGAGTAGTGAAAATATTTTCAGGCCGAGCAAACACTCTCCTTGCCAAAGAAATTTGTGACCATCTAAATTTACCTTTAGGAAAGATTAATATTTCTCCATTTTCAGATGGGGAACTATATGTGCAAATTCAGGAAAGTGTTAGAGGTTGTGATGTATTTGTTATTCAACCTACATGCCCACCAGTAAATGAAAACATAATGGAATTGCTAATTATGATTGATGCTCTAAAAAGAGCAAGTGCAGAAAAAATTACGCTTGTTATTCCATATTATGGATATGGTCGACAAGATAGAAAAGCTGCTGGACGAGAAGCTATCACTGCAAAACTTGTTGCAGACCTACTTTGTCAAGCTGGTACAACAAGAATACTTGCACTAGATTTACATGCTACTCAGCTAATGGGCTTTTTCGATGTTCTTGTAGATCATTTATTTGCTACCCCTGTACTTGTAGATCACATTCATTCTCTGGGGCTAAAAGACATTGTTGTAGTAAGTCCTGATGTTGGTGGCGTGACCAGAGCCCGTGCTTTTGCTAAAAAATTAAATGATGCCCCAATTGCTATTCTTGATAAAAGAAGACCAGTGGATAAACACAATACTGTAGAGGTTATTAATATTATTGGAGAGATTAAAGGTAAGACTTGTATTATTGTAGATGACATGATTGATACAGCAGGTACTATTACCCAAGGTGCAGAGTTGCTAGCTAAAGAAGGTGCAAAAGAAGTTTTAGCATGTTCTACACATGCTGTTTTATCAGGACCGGCAAAAGAAAGAATAGATAAGTCTCCTTTAACTACACTAATAGTAACTAACTCAATACCGATTCCACAAGAGCGCAGACCCAAAAAAATAACGGTTTTAAGTGTTGCAAATATACTGGCAGAAGCTATTAAAAGAATTCATCTTGATGACTCTGTTAGTGAAATGTTTGAATAGTAGAGGCTAGTTGTAATAACGCTCATACACCTTAAATATGAAAATAAAAAGTAACTTTGCTTTAATAACATTTCTTTTACTTTCACTTCTAAATACAGCTACTTATATTAAAAAAGAGCTGGATACAGATAGCAATAAAGATGAGAAGGGCTACCTATTGCAGGAAGCTTCCAAGCCAGATATTGTGCCTTCTTTTGCTCCATTAATTCTTCAAGATCAAAGTGTACCTGCTAAAGACCAACCATTAAAAGAAGAAATTATAAGGCTAAGAAAGGAAGTATCAGAACAAAAAGAAACAACTTCAAACATATTACATAGAACAGATGATATTTCAAATAATCAAAGCCAGTTATTAAACCAGTCAAAAGAAATCACAACAGCAACCAATGATATTTATTCAATTGTACAAAGCTTGCAACAATATTTAAATTATAAAGATGCCTTTATTCTTACTAAAGAAGGAAAATCATTTGCATATATTGATCCTTTTCTTAGAATATATGAATATTCAGGGGGAAATCTTCTTGGATGGCTAAACGTTCAAGATAAACAAATTATTAGAAATTATGACAATTCAATAATTGCAACAATTGAAAACGATTTTATAATTGATGAGACAGGACATCCAATTGGTACAATTGAAAGATCTGAAACGTTACGACTAGAGCGTGAAAAACTTTTTCCAAGGGTACAAAAAACACCAGTATCTCACTTCTTTAATAAAACAATTACCCAAAAACAATTTATACAACCACAATATAGATTTACTGACTGGTCACAACAAAGGTTAGAAGATGTATTAATATTTCCTACAGAAAAAATAGAGAAGTTAAAGTAACATCATAAGATATAATTAATTATGTTTTCTTTCTTTATTTGGGCAGTTGGCGCAGTGGTAGCGCACCTCGTTTACACCGAGGGGGTCAGAGGTTCAAATCCTCTACTGCCCATTTTTTAAATCGCTCGTTTCGCACAAATGCTCGGATCTACAACAATAAAAACTTTACTGCCCTTTTAGTATTCCAATCTCTTCGACTTTTACGCGATAGCCTTTTATCTCTTTTGGTAATATTTGTAGCTCTTCAGGTGGGATTTTACTTAATGGAGAACAAGAATAAAGCACAATAAAATATCCTTGCTCATCTTTACTTAGACCACTGCCTCCACGAAGTTCAGGAATCAATTGTTGTTTTGAGATTAAGTCTTCTATATCTTCTTTTGTTATATTTTTTATATTCTCACGAGCTAATATTTCTAAGAAAATTGATGAAAGTTCATCCAGCGTTGCTTGATCCATTTTTTTGCACCAGTTTGAAAGCTCTACTTTATACCCCTGGAAACTACTAGGTATACTATTTTTACATTCTGGAGATAATTCATCGGGTTCTTTTGAAATAAAACATACAATACGGTTATTGCCATTTTCATCGCGGTCTACTCCATAGTCAATAACTTCTCTGAATTGTTGTTCTGTTGAAGAATATAAATTATCTACATCTTCTTGTTTTATATTATTCATGCCATAGTATACTAATTCTTCTAAAAGATATTCTGACTTTTTTTATCACTTTCTGATTTTTCCACACTCTTTGGTGGAAGAACTGATTGATTTGGAATACTACTTACTGGATTTACTGTATTTGACATTGATTTAACTCCTTTTTACTTCTCTATAAAATAAAACTCATAATTGCATTGAATATATCTTACTTTAAGTTTTGGTGTATGTAAATTTTGAATTTATAATTCACTTATTTTTCCTAGCAATAAGTGCAAACTGATAAAAGTATTTTTGAAAGTATTCAAGTGGAGTGTTGTAAAGCTCACCACCTAAAAATGAATCGCAAAGTACTTCTCTTAAACGACAGATTTCCTTTAATTTTGGTCCATGCCATCTTTTATCACTAATAGTTAAATCTAATAAATCCAACGCTCGATAAAAAGCATTAGTAGAATATTCACTGTTTTCTTTTTTCTTCCATGAAATAATTCTATCCACCTCACTGCCAACATTACCAAGCTGTTCTGCTAACGTTAACTCATGCCATCTTCCGTTTGCTAGATTTTTATGTATATAGTTCATTGCAGTATTAAATCATTCACAATTTGAATAATTTTCTTTTGTAGTTCTAAATCTTCAACGTTCCTAGATCTATTATTTTGACGAGGACGAATATTAATCATAGAATCAAACTCAATCCACTCATTTCTAGACATCTTCGGATAAATATTTATCCCCCATAAATCATCTTGGTTTGAACCTTGATCAAGCAAGAATTGTTCTTCATCAGAATGCATTTCTCCACCAATAGCCAACAAGTTAAGTTGTACATCTACTACAATTTTAATCAGCTCTCCGCCAGTACCAGATATGATTTCATTTAAAGCATTAATTGTAATTGCTTCTTTTACTAAAACTATCTCATTCATAAGAACATTCTATATGAATAAATAAAAATAAGCAAAAGACAGACAAACTAAGAATTTCTTGGAGTATTAAGTTCACTTATTGCATTGTTTATATCTCTTACTTTTTTCTTAGCATTAGGATCATCTTTGGGTAATAAAGAAAGCAATTTAGAAATTTTTCCTTGTGTCTCTGTATCAACTTTAGGAGCATGAATACTGCTACCCGCAATAGTTAGTATTTTGCTTATAGATATATCTGATATGTGCTTAATCGGATCTAAATTAAAATAAAATTCAGCATCATTTCTGTGTAATTGTTTACCCAAAGCTCCTTCTATTGAGATTTTATCAGCGATATTATTAGCATCAAAAAACAGCTTTATAAAAACTAACTGTAATTTTAATGCATCTGAGTTGCCTTTAATTAATTCTTTAAACCCTAATTTTTCCAGAACATCACTTAAAGATGTTTTTTCTGTAGAATTTGGAATTGCACTTACCTTAGATGGTCTTACCACTGGACCTGCAATAGTCATTGACATATAAATTTCCTTTCTAGAGCTTGCCTGATTAGAACCTCTCTAATCAATTTAAAATAACCTTAAAAAACTATTGGAATTACTTTAGCAGAGTTGCATTCTCTTGTAAAGACCGAAAAGATTAATTTAAATTAATTACTACCAAGCTAGCGTAATATTTTTAAGTAAATGACTCTTAAGGTAAGATTTTATCCCCCAAATTATAAGAAACTCGGTAAAATCTGCAAGCTATTATAAATAGCAGACCGGAAGCACTTTGGAAAGCCGGGTTTGGGAGTGCAGCGAAAAAACCGGCGGTAGGTAGAAACTTAAATTAAGGCAGGAATTAAGGATCATTAATAGGGCAAATTCCAGGAATTGGCTTACGATCAGGACAAGGTACTGCACCTGGTTTTTCAACTGGTTTTGGAGGAGGTTGTTTTACAGGCTCTACTGGTTTAGCTGGAGCTTTGTCAGGCTTTGTGGGGGCTTTATCTGGTTTAGTATCTGGTTTTGGCGGGGCTGGAGGAGCCTCTGGTGCTGCCATAATTCTACTTATATTATTATTAAATAAACTAACTCTCATCTCTCCTCCAATTCTTCTGTTTAACTATTACTTTATTCCTAAATCTCTTCTATCATAAAATCTGAAGTCTTTATCAGGATTAACAACTTGTGGCATAACTATCTTTTCCCATAACTTCTTTTCAATATCTCCAATATTTTCCGGGTCTAATGGTATTGTTTTATCTCCAAATTTAAGTGTTAAATCATAAGTATCTAAAGTAAATGAGGAATTAGGTTTATTCCAGTAATCTAAAGTATCAGCTATTACTAAAATAGGAAAGTCATTTCTATTAGTCTTTCCTGATTCTTTACCTTTATGCCATCTATATGCTTCTACTAACATTCTTAATGAGTCTGGGTTAGTAAAAGATGCTGATTCATCTCTAAATAACTCTTTTATTGATTCTGGTTTATCTGCTTTATTAAACAAATCATCATCAGTCATGTCTGGCATTTCAACGGGATCTCCTAATGTCTGCCCCTTATGCCACAAGGCAAGTGTTAGTCTAAATAAATCCAATAGATTTTGATATTTATTCGTAACATTAAAAACTTGATTATGAGCTTCACGTAAAGGAATCATAGCTTTTTCTAACTCGGGATCCATATTAGCTCTGTAAGTGCCAAATCTATGCGACTTATGAATATGTCCATAATTATCCTCGGTCTCATGTCTAGCTCTCATTTCTACTTCCCATTCGTGAAATGGCTTACTATTAGGTGGATAGGCATTACATAAACCACTACTAATGTTTGATCCCCAGGTAAGATTAAGAACATTCGCTGGAATTTTTTTAGCGTCTTCAATTAAATCTTCTATATTTAACCCAACCTCATTTACATCGTTGTGTTTAGCAGAGGGTCCACTATAATCTTCATATTTAATAGCTACATTTTTTAACTTATCTGATAAAACCTGTGTGGGAATTAAGAAGGCACTTCCGGCGCTGTAATTATGATGATGATCATTTAAAATTACATAACTATAATGTATTTTTTTATTATCTATATCTTTAAGAGAATACTTATCCTTATCAACATTGGTAACAATAGCCATCCCACGCATAAATATAAAGTGTGTCTTATGCAAATCATCAAATTCATTAGCTAGCCAGCTCCATGCTTTTTTATATTCATGATAAGGATCTTCGCCTTCTTTTATACTTTTATCAGCAGCAAATACTGTTTCTGGCTTAATAAATGAAATTGCAAAGCCACGTCCTGGAAACAAGTTAGGATTTTTGGCATTTACATACTTGACTGAGTTTGCTACATCATGCCCAAACCTTAATAGTAAAGAAGGTTCTCCGCCAGGTACTCTTTTTGTTTCATAAGTAAGAGCACTAAAGCCATGATAAAAGTCATATGCTCTAGCATAAACATCTTGAGTCTCCTTCAACATTTTTAATACTTTTGAAGAATCATGACCGGTTGTGTTTAATGCATATGGAAGTGGATCTGTTTTTATTAAGGTCTCTAGTTTTGTACTTGCCCATTTTATTTTTTCAGGTGTATTGCTTCTAATCCACGTAGTAATACATGCATTAACTGTAAGTTCTCTTAAAAACTTCACAGAATCATTTGCATTCTTTAAATGTCCTTTTGATACGGCATTAATATAAGTATTTAACATTGCTTGTGAAGTGTTTTCACCTGCTTCAGTAAGTATTTCACAATAACTTTTAATAAAAGCTAACAAATACGAATTCTTAGATAAATGAAAATCAACAGCGGTCTTATAAAGGCTTAGCAGTGTTACAGGTGCATTTTTTTCGACTAATTCCCTAACCCCACTTGTAATTGCACTAATCTCTGTACTATCTTTATATTTATCTAATAGTTCTTTATAAATATCCCATTGTTCTTTTGTTGGCTTTGCACTAATAAGCTTAGTTAGTTCATTAATTGCTAATTCTTTGGTTGTTAAATTTGTGTCATTAGTAGCAGATTTTTCAATCTCATTAAAATCCAGCTCTTCCAATGTTAAATCAAACTCTGAATCATCATCTATAGAATCAACAATTTCATCATCCAGAAACGTTGCTTCAGTAATATCTCCATCTACTATTGGTGGTGGTAAAATATCATCCTTTTTCTTAACTGGCTTTGTCTCTATTATTGTTTTAAATGCTTGCCAATGTTCTTCTTCTGGTTTTGCTTTGAGAAAATCAGTTAAGCCCTTTGTTCCCAAATGTTCTTTTGTATAGCTTAATGTTATATCAAAACATTTTTTTAACTTTTCTGGATTTGAATCTTTTAAGTTAATAAAACTATCAAACAACTTATCTAGTAATAAATTATTATTTAGATATTCATCAAATGAGTTTTGAAAAACTGTCCAGTTTTCTGGGGGAAAATCTAACGATGCAATATGGCAGAATTGATGAGTTAAATAATTCAATTTAAAGTCATTATTTGTATAATGCTTCGCAGACTTCTTAAATAAATCCCACTTAGCATCTTTCATGTCACCAATATTAGATTTAATAAAATT